>JAZFRG010000073.1:0-2702 GCA_036445535.1 Sphingomonadales bacterium | reverse complement strand
GTGGGATTTGGTCAAACTGGAAGTTCTGGGCGACCCTAAAACTTTGTATCCCAATATGCCCGCCACTATTGAAGCCGCAGAAGTCCTCATTAAAGAGGGTTTCAAGGTGATGGTTTACACCAATGATGACCCGATCGCCGCAAAAACCCTTGAGGACATGGGTTGCGTGGCGATCATGCCCTTGGGGGCACCGATTGGCTCAGGCCTCGGCCTGCAAAGCCGGGTTAATATCAGGCTGATTGTTGAGGGCTGCAAAGTCCCGGTTCTGGTCGATGCCGGGGTTGGCACCGCGTCAGATGCAACCGTTGCCATGGAGCTTGGCTGTGACGGGGTTTTAATGAACACCGCGATTGCCGAGGCCAAGGACCCAATTTTAATGGCCTCTGCGATGAAGCACGCGGTTATTTCCGGAAGGCAAGCCTACCTGGCGGGCCGCATGGCAAAAAAACGCTACGCCGATCCGTCCTCACCTTTGGGTGGGCTGATTTAATCCACCTTTTGTGAGCGGGTATATTCAACCAATTGCAGGAAAATTTCATAGTCGACAGCCCCCGGGATTACAAACTCACCCATCACAAAAGTGGGGGTTCCGGTGGCACCGATGGCGTTAGCCAAAATCATGGTTTCACGAAGGTGCTTGGTAATCAGGGGGTTGGACATTTGATCCAATATTTTATCCATGCTGACCCCAGCCCTGGTGGCAATTTGGAAAACCCGATCGCGGGTTAAGGGCGGCTGGGCCTCGAACATGGCATTATGAAAAGCTTCAAAAACCCCTTGTTCGTGGGCCACCTTGGCGAGCCGCGCAGAAATCAGCGAAACCGGTGTTTCCCCGGGGCGGTCTTTGACCGGGAATTGTTTTAACACCAGCCTAACGCCTGGGTCTGAGGCTAAAAGACGAAGAATTTTTTCATGGCTGTCGCGGCAATAGGGGCAGCGATAATCGTAAAATTCGACGAGCGTGACATCGCCCTCAGGGTTGCCAAGAACGATAGACAACGGGTCGTTTATTAACAGTTCACGGTTTTTCAAAAGTGCCAGTTTGGTGCTTTCTTTGGAGGCAGCGTCGGCCCGCTCATTCAAAATTCTTATCGCCTCGGCGATTACTTCGGGATTGGCCAGAATAAATTCCCGGACCTTTTGCTCGAACTCAAAGCGCTCTTTCGCATCCAGATCTTCGGTCTCCTGCGCCAACGCAGGAAAAGCCAGAGCGGCCCCGAAAATAAACAGGGTAAAAACGGTTTTAATAAATTGCATGTGGTCCCTCTTTTTTAATTCTTTAATTCCGCCCTGCTAGGGGGCTGGCTCTGCGGCCGTTTCCTTTTTGGTCTCTCATAAATTGACTGGCGGTCAAAACAACATCCTGGGCCTGGACCCATTCCCGGCTGCCCTCAGGAAATGCCTGCATGGCAATTTGACCGCGCCTGATGGCACCTTGGTAACGGCGCTCAAGCAGCCACATTTCGGCGGTCGCCAGGTTGGCCCGGTCTTCCATGCCGAGGCGCGCATAAATAACGGCTAATTGGCGCCAGGCAAAATCGTTATACCGATCATAGAAAACCGCCTGTTCAAGAATTTTCCTGGCCCGGAGATTGCTCTCCTCGGTATCCAACGCTACCAAAGCATGACCAAGAGCGGTCATGATCAGGGGCTGGCGGGGCAGGGCATTAAAGGCCTTTTCAAAATAAGGAATACTTTCGTCAATTTTTCCCCGCTCAAATAATATTTGCCCGGTGATTTCATTATAGAAGGGATCATTCGGGCGTTGATCCAAAAGGGTGTGGGCTTCTTCCAGCGCCTTATCAAACTGAAGATCTTTCTGGTAGGCATAAACCCGGGCGTAAAGGGCAAACTCGCTAGTGTCGTAGACCGGATAATCCCGAAACGTGACATAAGGCTCATTAACGTAACCATCCAGTTTGGCCTTTACCCGATTAAACCAGTAAACATCCTCCGGCGAGGTTGGCGTGTTATAATACCGGGAATTGGTAACCCGGGTAGCCAGCCTTAAAAGCCGGTCGCCTGAAACCGGATGGGTCCTGACATAGGGGTCCTGGCGGATATGCGCTAAAAGTTCCTGGTCGCGAAGTTTGTCAAAAAACTCCATCAAGCCACGCCCGGAAGTTCCGGTAGCTTCAAGATAAGTAACAGCGGCTTGGTCGGCGGTCGCTTCCTGGACCCGGGAATAGGTTAAAAAGGCTCTTTGCGCCATGGTTTGTCCGCCCAGAATAAGTCCCGCGGCGGCATCCCCTGAGCCGGCTGCGGCGGCGGCAATCCCGAGGAGCACACTGACGAGCATAATCCCCAAAGAGCGCTTGGCACCTTCCTGAATCCGGGCACTGTGGCCGCCGGCAATGTGGCCGGTTTCGTGGGCAATCACGCCAATAACCTGGTTCAGGTTGTCGGCCTTTTGAATCAACCCCGAATGCAGCGCCATATTTTGATAAAAGGCAAAGGCGTTAATCGAATTGTCGTAAATCAAATAAATTTCTACCGCACTTGGGGTTAGACCGGCAGCCTCAAAAATTGGGGTTGAGACTTTCCTGATAAACCATTCGGCTTCGGCATCACGAAGGATGACCTGCGCAAAGGCCGGGTTTGAAACCATCGGCAGGGCCATCATTAAAACGACCATTGTAAGGGTAAGAATTTTACGGAAATAACTCAAAATTTTTCTCCTCTAAATGGGTCAGTTATTAAAG
>JAZFRG010000072.1:0-3452 GCA_036445535.1 Sphingomonadales bacterium | reverse complement strand
AGCCGCCCTTCCAGGTTTTGCCGAAGGTCTGGCCGATCAGAACCTCACCCAATCCACCTTCCGGTGCAAAGCCATAACGCAGGCGGGTTTCGGCCCCATCATAATCCTTGCGTAATATAAAATTCACGACGCCGCCGATGGCGTCAGAGCAATAGATCGCCGAGGCGCCATCGGTCAGCACCTCTACCCGCTCAACAGCCGAGAGCGGGATCATCGAAATATCAACAAAACTCCCGTTACGGCCCGATGGGGCAAGCCGTTGGCCATTTAACAGCACCAGGGTTGAAACATTACCAAGACCACGCAGATTGACCCCCGTGCCTCCACTTAAATTTTCATTAGCTCCATTTTCAAAAGAGAGTTGGAAGGTACTTTCTGAAGCCCCGCCATTGAAATTTTGCGGCAGGCTTTGGATAAACTCAGGGATAGTTGCAAAACCCAGCTCATCAATGTCCTTGCGGTCATAGGTAAAAACCTCTGAACCGACCGGCCCGGCCCCGCGAATGTGCGAGCCTGTGACAATAACTACCTCGGTATCGCCTGCATCAGTTTCGGTGGTCAGCTGTTCGCCGTCCTCATCTTCATCGTCTTTATCATCACCCGAGGTATTCGGGACCTCGTTATTATTCTGCGCCACGCGGACGGGTTTTTTAGTGCTTATGCGTTTTTCTTCTTTGGCCAGGCGTTCCGGGGTGCCGACCAGGATGGTTTTGTCATTAACATATTTATATTTAAGCCCAGTGCCTTTTAAAAGCGCTATCAGTGCCTCTTTGGAATTGTAACGGCCATTAAGCGCTCGGCCCTGGAGGGTTCCCGCGTCTTCCGAAAAAACCGCAATTTCCACCTCTAGCGCCAACGCCAGTTCAATCAGCGCATCGCCGACCGGCTGGGCCGGGATTGAAAGTTCAACCGCGGCTTGCTCGCCGCTCAGCCCTTGTGCATTTGCTGTGCCGTAGGTTTTTCCGTAGGTTGCCTGTGCTGCCAGCGATCCCGCCAGTGCCATCATGCTAACCAAACCAAGTTTCTTAATTCCGTTCATTACTTCCCCCAATAGGTTATTGATTGAGCCCGGTTTGCGGGCCGTTATAGGGAAAGAGTATCTGGAACACCAAATTGGGTACTGGATTAGCATTTTTTTTGAAAAGCCAGTCATTGGCCTAGTGCTTGACAACATTAATTTTCGCTTTTTAGTACCTAATTTCCTACAAATTAGACTCTATAGTAATAAGGACCGTTTTGTCCACCAGGTGGCAAGCTACAAGGAAGTGGAAAAATTGACCGACCAGACCAATAAAAGCCAAGTGATTGTCGAGCCCGGGGACGGCGCCGGCAGCGTTGCCAGTTGCCATCCCCAGCTTTATCGCTTTTTGCTGCGCCGCCTTAAGAACCACAGCGACGCCCAGGATTTGGCCCAGGAAGCCTATTTGAGGCTGCTAAGGGTTGAAGATCCCGAGCTGATCCGCCAGCCCGCAGCTTATTTGTTCCGGATCGCCGCCAACCTGGTCCACGAGTTTCGCTTGAAGGAGCGCCGCAGCGGCATAATCGTCAGCCTTGAGGTGGTTGCTGAACCGGGCAGTTATGAAGCGCCCGAGAAACGCATCGAGCAAAAAGAAATTTTGGATAAAATACAAGTCGTGCTGAACGACATGCCGCCGCTTTACGCCGCTGCCTTTGTGCTGTGCAAGCGCGATGGCCTGTCGCACCAGGAAATCGCCGACAAGCTGGGGATTTCACTGCACACGGTACGCAAATACCTGACCCGGGCGGTGACCCTCTGCCGGCTGGGCGTAGCAAAGAACGGTGAACGATGATGAGAAAACAAAAAAGAATTGATCCGGTTATGGTTGAAGAAGCCGCCGCCTGGTCGCTCAGGATCAGCGACAGTGACCTGAATGCTGAGGAAGAGCTTGAGCTCTCGAAATGGCTCAAGGCCTCGCCCCGCCATATTGAAGAGCTGCTATTAACCAGCGCCCTGCTGTCGAGCGCCGATGACCTTGATGCTTGGCAGGATATTTCGGTCGAAGACCTGATTGCCCGGGCAGATACAAGCGTTGTTCCGATTGGTACGAAGGCGCGCGGGGGACAGCCTTCAAACGAAAACCAGCAACCGGCGCGCGCCCGCAAATGGGTTATTGGGCTAGGCACTGCGGCCGCCATATTAATTGCGGTCATGACCGGCTGGCTCACCCTTGCCCCGGAAGATGCCCTGCTCCCGCAGAGTTATACCACCGAGGTTGGGGAGCAAAGGAGCTTCACGCTTGCCGATGGCTCGGTCATTCATATCAACACCCGCTCCGAGCTTGTGGTTCAATACGATGATGACGCCCGGGTTATCGACCTGATCACGGGCGAAGCCTTGTTCCAGGTCGCCAAGGATTCCGAGCGACCTTTCCGGGTGGTTGCCGGCGACACAGTAATCGAGGCAATCGGCACCGAATTTAATGTCTACCGTGCGCCTTACGGCACCAAGGTGACGGTTATCGAAGGCCGGGTTTCGGTTCTCTCTGATGACCCCCCGGGCGGTGCTGTTCTGCCCGGGGCTTCTGAGTTTGATGGAGATCAAGTCAACAGCATCTTGCTTAACGCCGGCGAAGAGGCGCTTGCAAACGGCGGCGTAGTGACGATGGCAACCGCCGATATTGCCCGCACGACGTCGTGGCGGCGCCGCGTCCTGGTGTTCAGGGGTGACCCCTTATCGGCGGTGGCTGAAGAGTTCAACCGCTACAACCGCTTGCAGATCATCATTGATGACCCATTGCTGGCGGCGATGCCACTAAAGGCCGTGCTGAATGCCGACAACCCGCAGTCGCTCCTTGATCTTCTTGAAGGCTCAAGGGACATCGAGGTCGAACGCCGCGGCGATACTGAGATCATCGTCCGCCTTAAACCGAGTGACGCTGGGTAATAATTTTTAATCTTCGGGGGTAGCTTCGGGAATCCAGCCGGGGCCAATACAAAGAAAAAGCTAAAAAGAATTCCTTGTGAGATGAAATACCTATAATATTTGTATTACTTTTAATACAATGAGAAAACACCATACAGAACGCCTATGTCGATTTTCGATAAAGGTGTTATTTTAAACCGTAATTTTTATTAACCCTTAATTTTATTGAGTAGTTTTCAATATCTGTAGCTATTACAGCTACAGATATTGTATTTCTAACCGAATACCGTTTATTTTTCTTCTAATTTCGCTAAATTAGCTTCGTGGAGTTCCCGAAGTTCGCGCCAGCGGAGGTATTGCTCGGCCTTGGCGGGGTCGGGATCCTCGATGCCCTGCAGCCAGAAATTGAACCAATCGAGATTGCGGGAATAAACCATATACTTATGCGCCGGCTGCCATTTGACATGCCGTTCATCGGGGTAAATAACCATCTCAACCGGCTTGCCCGCGGCTTGCAGGGCGTTAAAGTTGCTCCGGGTGCTTTCGATCTCCCGGTCAGCAACCTGGA
>JAZFRG010000071.1:0-4852 GCA_036445535.1 Sphingomonadales bacterium | reverse complement strand
GACAGGCGCACCGGCTCGGTCCGCCGGCTGGCAAAGGCCAACGACGGGGCGGCGGGAGTGGACGGTGTGACGTTTCAGCAGATCGAGTCCGAGGGTCGCCAGGAGTGGTTGCGAGGCCTGCAAGAAGAGTTGCGCTCGAAGACCTACCGGCCTCAGCCGGTGCGACGGGTGAAGATTCCCAAGCCCGGCGGCGGCCCACGTCCGCTCGGCATCCCGACCGTTCGGGACCGGGTGGTGCAAACCGCCGTCAAGCCCCTGTGCGGGGCGCGGGCAATGTGGTGAAGTGCGTGGGGCACAAAAAAGCGGGGACCCGCGCCTGCCAGGGTGCGCAAGCACATCGAGCCGACTCAAAGGTCCGCTCAATGACCTTCAGGCCGTTGGCCAGAATTTTCTTCTGGATCCTTCTGGTTGACGTGTTTTTACTTGGCGTAGTTGGCGCCATGCCGGCAGAAGGGGTCTGGATATATATTGGCCAGTTCGCAACGGCCTATTACTTCCTGCATTTTACGGTCATTCTGTATTTGCTGGGCAAGTATGAAAAAACCCGGCCATTGCCGAAAAGTATTTCCGAACCGGTTGGTAAATAGGGGGCTGACATGGAATTTTTCAAAAAAAATGAACTGAAAATTTTGGGCGCTATTGCCCTTGGTTTAATGGCAATTACCGGGCTTCGTATGGCCATAAGCTTTACGCTTGCCCCCGGTGAAGAGCCCACTGGGTTAGCCGCCTTGCTGGCGGTTGAAGCCCCACCAGTTAAGGAAAATACGGCTGAACACCCCAAGCAGATGGCCTGGTCTTTTGAGGGGCCTTTGGGGACCTATGACAAGGCCTCTGTAAGCCGTGGTCTGCAAGTTTACCGCGAGGTTTGTTCGGCTTGCCACAGTCTGGACAAGATCGCCTTCAGAAATCTTATGGACATTGGATATACCGAGGATCAAGCCAAGGCAATTGCTGCGAATTATGAAATTGCTGATATTGATAATTTCGGGGATGAAGTTTTCCGGCCCGCAACGTTGGCTGATTATTTCCCTAACCCGTTTCCAAATGCTAACGCAGCCAGTTCAGCCAATGGTGGAAAGGCCCCGCCGGATCTTTCCTTGATGGCAAAAGCCAGGGGGGATGGCCCCAATTATATTTTTTCAATTTTAACCGGCTATACAGATGCACCAACTGATTTTGAATTCAATTCCGAGACCACAACCTACAACCCTTATTTTGAGGGCAGGGAAATCGGTATGGCCGGGCCCTTGTTTGAAGGGGCTGTAGAATTCAGCGATGGAACCGAAGCCAGTGTTGAGCAAATGGCAATGGATGTTTCAAACTTTCTGATGTGGACGGCTGAACCAAAACTTGAAGATCGCCATGAAATGGGTCTCAAAGTGGTAATTTACACGCTTTTGATGACGCTGTTTTTCTTCCTTTCGATGAAAACAATCTGGCGTCGGGTAAAGAAATAACCTCAATGTCTGACTGGGCGACATCGCGGATCCGAACCATCCCCGACTTTCCAAAGAAGGGCATCCAGTTTCGTGATATCACCACGCTTCTTGCCGACCCGGTAGGGTTTAGAAAAGCCGTTGATGAGTTGGTCCAGCTTTATGCCGGCGTGACCATTGATAAGGTTGCTGCTATTGAATCGCGGGGCTTCATTCTTGGCGGCGCGATCGCCCACCAGCTCTCGACAGGGTTTATCCCGATCAGAAAACCAGGCAAACTTCCTCATGATACGATTGGCGAAGATTATGAACTGGAATACGGCACAGACCGGCTTGAATTGCATGTCGACGCCATTGCAGATGGTGATCTGGTGCTTCTGGTTGATGACCTGATCGCCACGGGGGGCACCGCTGAGGCAGCGGTTAAACTAATCCGGGCTGCCGGGGGAAAAATTGTTGCCGCTTGTTTTGTAATTGATCTTCCAGATCTGGGCGGTTCCCAGAAAATCAGGGACATGGACGTTGATGTGATTACGCTCTGTCAGTTTGAAGGCGATTAGGCTACTGGGTGCCCAGGCGCACCTGAAGGCGCTCAAGCGCCATATCAATAACCAAATGAATTTTTGCTAAATCAGTGGTTTCAAGATTGTTGAAATCTAACAGCCGTCTATCAAGCTCGGGGGATATTTCATCAATGGCATAGCGAACCTCCTCAAGCGCTGGACGGCGGAGCATAAAATCTTCAGCCACATCGAAAGAGGCTTTTTGCAGGGCACAAAACAGGGTAAAGGCCTCTGCCTCAAGATCGCACTGGGTTTCTTCATTCCTTGCCCATTGGCTTTCCTCTGCCAAAAGCAAACGGGTTTCCTGCAAAATCTCCAGATCATCCTCAGAAACCGTAAAATAATCTACCCCAGGGCCGCTCGAACATGCGCTTACGGCAAGAATCGTAAAACCAGTAATAAATGCCAAACCTTTTTTCAAAATTTCCTCCACCCCTCACCTTAAAACAAGGCTGGGGGCAGAACAAGGGTGCTGAAAAATTTGGCTTTATTCGATTATAATTTTACTTTCGGGATTAAAAGCATGAAAGGCAAAGGCAAAATCGACACTGTAGGGAATAAGCACAAGGCCGGTGGCTGTAATTTGTTGGACCAGGACATTTCCGATATCGCGACCGCCACTGATTATTCTGGAATCAAGGGCGGAATTTTGCCCTTCCTCCCAAGTGATGACCAACCCATCTGTGGTTTCAATTTTTCCCTTTTGGCGGACCAAAGACAAAGCCCAGGCTTGCTTACCCACGCTAACAACGCGCGCCATTGCTGGGATATTATCTGGCAGCGGACCCGCCCTGAAATAAGGGTAGGGCAGAGAATCGTAGCCAACATAAGGGGTGGTTCCATAATCCCTTAAGCCAGGATTTTCTGGAAATAAAACATCGCCAAAAGGATTTCTTTTTTTAAATTTTTCAAAGGATTCAATCCGGGCGGGAAGTCTTTTCAAAGTTTCACCCGCCATTTCACCAAAGATTGCCCGACCGGTAAATTGTTGCCACCAGCTTTCGGTCTGGCGGTCATACATCACCAGATCAGAATTTCTAAGCCACCCGGTGACCCCAAAGGTCAGGGTTTTACTGCCAACCTGGCCGGAAAAAACCATTGCCGAATTACATAATGGACAAAAGGTAACGGTTATCGGTCTGCCCTTAATGTAATCATTGACGATTTCGTGCTGCATTAAAACGCGAAACGGGTAGGCCCGGGCGATGCCGTCAATTTCAACGGTAATGACCGGTTCGCGGGGGCTGATATTTTTTACCAGACTGGCGGGGACAAATTTTGGAAAATCAATCGCCGGGATACCATCTTTCGGGGTGCCGCCATGGTCTATCTCATCCAGAGAAACTACGGCGTTGGAAAAATCGGTTTTCGGCCATTCTTTCTTGCGGATATCGGCTTCATATTCCTCACGGAAATTTTGAGAACCTGCATCTGAAGCCAACGTAAGAAAAACAGCCAAAAGAAAAAATTTCAACACAAGTTTCATGCCATCAAATTGGCAGGTCTTATTAGGAAATTCTATGTAGCGGACTTCAAAGGTTGGTGAGGTTAGTTTGCGAACCTAAAAAGCATGATATCACCGTCCTTAACGATATACTCTTTTCCCTCAAGGCGCATTTTACCGGCGTCTTTGGAGCCTTGTTCGCCGCCGCAAGCTACAAAATCTGGGTAAGAGGTGGTTTCGGCGCGGATAAAACCTTTTTCAAAGTCGGTGTGGATTACTCCCGCGGCCCTTGGCGCCTTGGCACCGTTCCGAACCGTCCAGGCGCGGGCCTCCTTGGGGCCGACGGTGAAGAAAGTAATTTGATCCAACAAAGTCTGCCCGGTTCGAATTACTTTAGCCAACCCGGTTTCCTTAAGGCCAATAGCTTCCAGAAAATCTAACTGTTCCGCCTCATCCAGTTGCGCTATTTCGGCTTCAACAGCTGCTGAAATAACAACTGTTTCAGCCCCCTTTTCCTGGGCCATTTTCTGGACCACTTCAGAAAAGGAATTGCCGGTCGGTGCCGCGTCTTCCTCAACATTAGCAACATAAAGCACGGGCTTGGTGGTCAGCAGTTGGAGCCGTCGGACTATTTTTCGCGCATCGGCGTCTTTGGGCTTATAAAGGCGGGCGGGCTTGCCTTCCTCAAGAAGGGGAATAATCGCTTCAACGATAGCCAGGGTGGCGATAGCTTCCTTGTCATTGCCGCGGGATTTTTTCAGAAGGTTGTCCCGGCGTTTCTCAAGGCTTTCCAGATCGGAAAGCATTAGTTCGATCTCAACAGTCTCGGCATCATCAACCGGGGAAATTTTGTTTTCAACGTGGGTGATGTCGGTATCTTCAAAGCATCGCAGGACATGAATGATCGCTTCAACTTCGCGGATATTACCAAGAAATTGATTGCCCAAGCCTTCGCCTTTGCTGGCACCCCTTACCAAACCGGCGATATCTACAAAAGTTAGCTGGGTTTCAATAATTTTGGCGGAACCCGCCAATTCACCAATTTTATGGAGTCTCTCATCCGGAACCGGAACGCGGCCGGTATTGGGCTCAATGGTGCAAAATGGATAATTTTCCGAAGCCGCAGCCGCGGTTTTGGTCAGCGCATTAAACAGCGTGGATTTGCCGACATTTGGCAGCCCAACAATTCCACAGGCGAATCCCATTTATTCCTGGCTTTCCTCTTTAGGCGGGGTCAATTCAAGCGCGACATCGGTTTGAAACCTGGCAATATCCCCCTCAATCAACCTGGGCGCGGCTTTTGCCACGGCCCCAAGGACAGGCAAAACCCATTCTGCATCAGCTTTGGAGAAGTTGGATAAAACGAAGTTATGGACAAGGTCCTTATGGCCGGGGTGGCCGACGCCAAG
>JAZFRG010000070.1:0-3665 GCA_036445535.1 Sphingomonadales bacterium | reverse complement strand
TTGAGGGCGAAGGCTTCAAGGTCAGAAGTTATATGGAAGGTGCTACCGCCCTAAAAGCGCTTTCCGATAAACCCGCAGACCTGGCAGTTCTGGATATCAAAATGCCCCGCATGGATGGCATGGAACTCTTAAGGCGTCTTAGGCAAACCACCGACATGCCGGTTATTTTCCTGACCTCCAAGGATGAGGAAATCGATGAGATGCTGGGGCTTAAAATGGGCGCCGATGATTATATCGGAAAACCCTTTTCCCAACGGCTTTTAATCGAGCGCATCCGGGCGGTACTGAGACGAAGCGCCGCGGCAAAATTAAAACCCGGCGAGGCCGGGGTTGAAGAGGAAGTGCTTGAGCGCGGTCGCATGACCCTTGATCCGCTTCGTCATCAAGTTACCTGGTCGGGCCAGGGAGTTAATCTGACGGTAACCGAGTTTTTAATCCTGCAAGCCCTGGCCCAGCGCCCCGGCCACGTTAAAAGCCGTGATCAGCTGATGGATGCTGCCTATTCCGATGACATTTATGTTGATGATCGAACCATCGACAGCCATATCAAACGCTTACGGAAAAAATTTCGCGCCGTGGATGATACATTTGGCGCGATTGAGACCCTTTACGGGGTTGGGTATCGGTACAGCGAAGGCTAGGGTCTGAACCCGGTTACCGATGAGGGCTGTGCCACAGCCAAAATTGGTCAGACCAAGGAAAAAGGGATGAAAAATAGTCATCTATTTGAAGCGCTTTTGACAAAGGTTTGGCCGATTTGGGCGTGGCCCCCTTTTAATGATTATTTTGGGGGTTGGCCTGAAAAGCCATTAAAATACGTCGAAAATACGCGCCGATATCCCGTATCGTCTTTGTTTTCCTCCTGTTTTACTGGCTTTTCAGGACCAACACAGTCCCACTCGGCAATTGGGTTCAGACCCTAAATGGCAGACGAGGCCCCAAAACCGCTTAGATTAAAGAAGAAAAAAACCTGGGGCTTTTTTTCACCGCTGATGCGGCGCATCCTTGCGGTCAATGTCTTGGCCCTGGTGATCCTTGGCGGCGGCATCCTCTACCTCAACGAATTCCAGGAAAACCTGATCGCCCAGCGCGTCGAGGAACTTAAAAACGATGCTATCATTATCGCCGGAGCGCTTGGCGAATCACAATCGCTCGGACCTGAAAGCATTGAAATTGAGGTTTTCCCGGCGCGCCAGATTATTGACCGATTAGTTGGGCCAAACGCTACCCGAGCAAGATTGTTCGCTAATGATGGCAGCCTTATTCTTGATAGCCGATATATGGACCCAAGCCGGTCAATTTTAATTTTGCCCCTGCCGGCCCCGGATACCAAAAAACCGTTGCCCGAAAAAATCGTCGACTGGATCAATAATAAACTGGATCAGCTTACCCTCGATCCAACCCTTGAGCCTTATATGGAACCCCCCAAGCAAAGCGCCGACAACTATCCAGAAGTTTGGCAGGGGCTTGCGGGTGAGCTCACGGTTGCCATTCGGACCCTTCCCGATGGCAATTTTTTAATCAGTGTGGCAACACCTGTGCAAAGGTTTCGTAGGGTTCTGGGGGCCCTGATGCTTTCCGATGATACCGCAGATATTAAACGCATCGTTTACGCTGAGCGGGTTTCTATCTTGAAAATTTTTGGCTTATCGTTGGCCATAACCCTGTTTCTTTCAATTTTCCTTGCCAGCACCATTGCCCGGCCTATTCACCGCCTGGCACGGGCAGCGGACGATATCAGGCGAGGCGGGGGGGCCGAGAACAAACTAAAAAGGTTTTCTAATCGGCGCGATGAAATTGGCGCCCTTTCCAGATCCTTAAGTGAAATGACCGATGCCCTTCACCACCAGATTAACGCTGTGGAAAGTTTTGCTGCGGATGTTGCCCACGAACTAAAAAACCCCTTGAGCAGCTTAAGGAGCGCGGTCGAAACTATTGCCAGGACCAATGATAAAAAGGTTCAACACAAACTACTGGTAATTATCCAGGAAGATGTCCAGCGCCTCGACCGACTAATCACTGATATTTCAGATGCCTCAAGGCTTGATGCCGAATTGTCCCGCGGGAACATGGAACCCGTGGATTTTGGTATGTTGGTCAATACCATTGTCGAGGCCTATGAAGCGACCGGCAGTCAGAAAACCCCAAATATTGAATTTGCCAGCCCCAAAGCCGGAACCTATCAGGTTAGTGGGCTTCAAACCCGGCTAGGCCAGGTAATTTATAACCTTCTGGACAATGCCATTTCGTTCACCCCTTCAAAAGGAAAAATTTCTTTAAAGTTGACCAAAAAGAAGGGGATTCTGGAATTCAGTATCCTCGACCAGGGGCCCGGTTTGCCGCCCGAAGCCGGGGAGAAAATTTTCAACCGGTTTTATTCTGAACGCCCCAAAAAAGAAGCTTTTGGGACTCATTCAGGTTTGGGTTTAAGTATTTCACGGCAAATTATAGAAGCCCATGGGGGTACAATTACGGCTGAAAATATTTATAAAACCCAGCCCCGCAAAGGCCCTGAAGCGGCCAAGGCTCCTAAAATCATTGGTGCCAAATTTACCCTCTGCTTGCCGGTATGACCCTGGAACCGTATCGTGCCAGCGCCGTTGCCGTAAATGGCAAAGCCGTTCTATTGGAAGGCCCATCGGGGGTCGGAAAATCCGACCTGGCTTTGCGGTTAATTAGCCGAGGTGCAATCTTGATCAGTGATGATTATGTCAACCTTAAAGCCGTTTCGGGCAAGCTTGTGGCCAGCCCGCCGAAAAATATTGCTGCCAAGCTTGAGGTCCGCGGGATTGGTATACATGATTTTCCTTTTGTGGAGAATATTCCAGTTGTACTGGTTATATCCCTGGCCCCAAGAGAAGACATCTCCCGGATGCCGGAAAAGAACTTTATTGAAATTCTGGGGTTTAGGTTGCCTAAATTTGTTCTCCACGCCTTTGACGCCTCAACCCCGGACAAAATTTTCATGCTTTTGGCCTAGGGTCCGAACTCATTAATTTGGTCACCTTCAGTTTGGAAAGGAAGGCCAAGGGTAAGGAAATCGGCGCCGATGAGGGTGGTGCCCTTAACAAGCCGCATTGACACCGCACTTGGTTTTCCTTTCCGCATCCTTTGGACGGGGCCCATTTTGCCGGGGAAGGCGTCGGCAAATCTTGAAATATGTCCGATATTTCTTCGACTTGCCTTCTGTTCCCTGCCAAAATTCGCTCCCGCTGAAGGGTTCATATTAATGAGTCCGGACCCTAAAACCTTTAATTTTATGTATTTCTTTCGTTTTTCCGGTTTCCAAGGCGAAATTCCTGACTTAACCTAAAAGCAGTGGATTTTAATTGGAGGGGCGCAAATGATTGGCATGATCCTGGTCACCCATGGCAGGTTAGCGGAGGAATTTATTGCCGCTGCCGAACACGTGGTTGGTGCCCAGGCAAACGTAAAGGCGATTTGCATTGGTCCCGATGACGACATGGAAATTAGGCGTACCAATATCAAGGACGCCATTAATGAAGTTAACAGTGGCGACGGCGTTATAATCCTGACCGATATGTTCGGCGGCACCCCTTCGAACCTTGCAATCTCGCTGATGGAAAAGGGCAATGTGGAGGTTTTGGCGGGGACCAATTTACCGATGCTGATTAAACTTGCGAGCATCAGGGAGACCGCAAACC
>JAZFRG010000069.1:0-3539 GCA_036445535.1 Sphingomonadales bacterium | reverse complement strand
TGAAAAGGCGGCTTTTAAGGAGCCCTTTCTTTGGATAATCGCCCCGCGACCGGTCGTGATAAAGGGCTCTTCCTCCAAAATTTCCAACCCCGGATGGCCATCAAGGATTTGGTGTAAAAGGGTTGTTCCAGAGCGCGGGAAACCAATAAGAAATGCTGGCGTTTCATTGGGCCCGGAAAGAATTTCGGCGGTGGTTTCCCTCACCTTCCCTAGGTCAAGTTCCTGGTAGGCCCTGGTCTGGTCTAAAAAGACTTTTTTGCTCATGCCCGGCAGAATATTTTCTTTTAAACTCAAAAGATTGCCTTTTTGGAAGGCTTGAAAGGCCTTCCCCGGCTGCTTCAGTTTTTCAAAAATCCGCCCCCGTTCAAAATTGGCAAGCATGGCAATTTCATCAAAATCCTTTACCTTTTCAGCGGTTTTTAAAAGCTTGAGGGCGCCATCAAAATCGCCCTCACGGCGCCTAAACTTGGCGGCGGTAAACAAAAGGAAAACGTCCCGCGGGGCCTCTTTCAAAGCCTTGTCCAAAAGCGGTTTTAAATCATCCAGGCGATTGGTTTGCTCATAAATTTCAGCTAAGGCACCAAACACCATGCCCTTATCAAAGCCCACCTTTTGGGCCTTTTCGAAAAGCTCAAGCGCAACCTCAAGGTCACCGTTTGCCTGGTGGGCCAAGCCCGAATTAAAAAGAATGTCCGGGTCATCCGGACTTAGCTCCCGGGCTTTCCCGAAATATGAAAGGGCCTCCGCGGCGCGCCCCAAATTGACCAAAAGGGCCCCCAAACGGCTGTGCAAGATGTAATTTTCCGGATGGTTTTGAAGGCCCGTCAGATAAACCTGCTCGGCGCGCTCATATTCGCCCGCTTGTTCCAGATCAATGGCCTGATTTACAAAGTCCTGGCCTGGGTTTTTTTCAATCATCGGGTTTTTTCCAAAGGTCCACTTAAAGCGTATAGCCAAAATATTTGCAAAACGGCTCAAGCCCTTTTTGGTGCGGGGCGAGATGTTTTTCATAGCGCCTCCAGCGTTCAAGAGCCTCAGAATAAAGCGGCCTTGTGACCTGGTGATAACTGGGCGTATTGATCAGGCCCTTGGCCCGGGCATGCTTGGAATACTCGAGCATTTCCGGCGACCAGTCGACCTCCAAAAATTTACAAATTTTTTCGGCCTCGGTTTGGATATTGGTGACCACGTCTTCGTATTTTATGGCATGAAAGGCAAAGTCCTTGGCCCCTCTGAAGTGTTGCCACAAGCCCATTACCGCGGCGTAATATTTGGTTATATCCTCAAGAGAAAACATGTTGGCCATGGCGTTGTTGAGTTTGAAATTATGCATAAAGTTACTTAAGGCTGCGCCCAGGGGGTGCCTTAGCGCCAGGATAATTTTAGCCTCCGGAAACAGCGTCCAGATTAACGGCAAATGGACCAGGTTTAAGGGCAGTTTGTCGATGACAATGCTGTCTTTTGAAAAATCACAATAATTTTGAACCCGCTGAAAATAAACCTCGCGCATTTGTCTAATTGTTTTTTCATCCAGGTCCGGAAGGGCCTTTGGATAACCGCCAGGAAGATTATCTATAAACTCTGCGGGGCCCGGCAGGGTCGGGGCCTCCTCCATGCTGACAATATCCGGGTGGGCATCCAGAATCTGGTTTAAAAGGGTCGTGCCCGAGCGCGGAAATCCAACCAAAAAGGCGACCCCTGCCGGCTCATCCTTGCCAGGTTTATAAGGAACATTTGGCAGCGCCTTCAGGTCAAGAGCTTTCATCGCCTCGATGTATTCAAAGGCGACATTTTTATCCCCGCCATCAGGCGCAGCGTTTCCTGCGGCGATTTTTTTTGCGCTGACATACTGGGCAAAGGCCTCATCAATCTTATCGGCCTGATCATAAAGCCAGCCCAACTGAAAGCCAATTTGGCCCTCAAGAATAGGATCGCCGGTCGTGCCCGCGATGGCTAAAAGTCTTTCCAGGGCGGGCCCGAATTTCTTGGCGCGGCGCTCAACCCGGGCCAGGGTCAGGGTCAGGTAGGGGTCCCCGGGAAACATCCGAAGGCCCAGGTTTGAGGTTGCCCAGGCATCGTTCAGCTGGTTTGATTTTTCGTATAAGGCGGCCAACTGGCTGTAGCTTTCAGGGGTTGGCGTAATCGCCAACGACTTTTTCAAAAACACCTCCGCCAAATCCTTATTGCCTAAATCCTGGTAAAGGATAGCTACCATATGGTGGGGGATCGGGTCCTGGGGCAAAATTTTGCCAACTTTATGCAAAATATCAAGGGCTTGCTGGTTTAATTGGTTGTCGCGAAGTTTTTCGGCCTCTTTATAAAGCTCAACATAAAGGTTTGGATTTTTTTCACTGACCTGCTTGAACAGGTGCCGGGCGGCCTCGGCCTCCCCCCGTTTTTCCTTCAAAAGCCCATCATCAAGAAGGGCCAGGGCATTATGGTTTGTTTTATCGTTCATTGGGGTTTGGTTTTACACGACCTTCCTTAACCGGAATAGCCAAACAATTCATAAAAAGGTTTGAGGCGGGCCTCATAGGGGGCGAAGTATTTATTATAAGCCTGCCACTTTTCCACGGAGCCGGTGTAAATCGGCTGGATAACCTGATGATAACTGGGAGTGTTGATCAGGCCCTTATCGCGGGCCCCTTTGGAAAATTCCATCATTTCCGGCTGCCATGAAAGGCCAAGAAATTCAGTTAAATTTTTGGTCTCGGTTTCCATGTTTTCGATAAGATTTTCGTAACGGATGTAATGAAAGGGAATTTTTCGCTGCCCGGAGATTTTCTTCCACATACCCATTAAAAGCGCATAAAACCGGGTGGTTTCATCCAAACCAGTCATATTTACCATGGCCTTATTTAGTTTGAAATTTTGCATCAGGCAACTCAAAATAGTGCCCTTGGGGTGGCGTAAGGCAAAAATTATTTTGGCCTCCGGGAAAACCGTCAAAATGACCGGCACCTGCATTAAATTCATCGGCATTTTATCAACCAGCGTGGTGGTTTTATCAAAGTCAGCAAAATTTTTGGCCTGGTAAAAATAAAGTGCTCTCAGGTCTTTAATCATTTCCGGGGTCAGCGACTGGATTGAGCTCGGATAATCGCCCTCAAGGGCCTCAATCATATCGACAACTTTTCTTAGGGTTGGCTCTTCTTCGCTGACGTGAACATTTTTATGGCGTCCCAGAATTTCCTGCAAAAGGGTGGTTCCTGAACGCGGAAAGCCAATAAGGAAAACCAGCTGCCCCGGGGCAAAATCAGGGTCAAGGGGCGGCGGTACAGGAATTTTCCCGGTCCAATCCAGGTCCCGCATCTGGGCTATAACTTTATGCTGGGCCTTGATATCAACGGTTTCAAAATTATCATTTTTTTTAATGAGTTCTTTAGCCGCTGCAAAATTTTCATAAGCTTCATCGGTCTTGCCCGCTTTATCAAGGAGGCGCCCGGTTTGGTTTAGGGCATCAATTCTGATCGCGCCATCCTCAGCACCTTTTAGAACTTTTTGGTAGCGAGCAAGCGCCTCCCGGGCCAGGCCCTGGC
>JAZFRG010000068.1:0-4429 GCA_036445535.1 Sphingomonadales bacterium | reverse complement strand
GAACATATACCCGGCACCAAACCCCAGGCCGCCCATTTTCCAAGGCGAAACCGGATTATTTCTGGGTTGTCCGCAGGTGTGGTCGTGGTTGAAGCCGCGCTTAGGTCAGGTTCACTAATCACAGCACGCCTGGCGCTTGAGCAGGGGCGTGAGGTTTTTGCTGTTCCCGGGCACCCGATGGACCCCCGGGCAAAAGGCCCCAACAGCCTGATCCGAAACTCTGCCCTTTTAATCGAAAGCGCGGAGGATATTCTGGAAGTTCTGAACTCCTCCCTTAAAACCCCGCTGTCTGACCCGGCAAGAGACCTGTTTGAGGGCCTGGGTAGCGTCGAGGAACCTGGCGAGGGAATTGAGGCCTACCGGGTTCAGGTACGCCAGATGCTGGGCCCTGCCCCGACCGAAATTGATGAGCTGGTTCGGGCCGGTTCGGTGCCGACTGCGATCTTGCTCACCATCCTTCTGGAGCTTGAACTTGCCGGCCAGGCCAAGCGCCATCCTGGCAACAAAGTTTCACTGGTTTAGAAGAAACCAGACCCCCTTGCTTTAAAAAAAATGCCTTTACAGCAAAGCCCGTGGACGTTAAGGGGCTGGTTGCACAAAGACGGAAAGCTTGAGATTTATGAACGTAGTCATTGTTGAATCCCCCGCGAAAGCGAAGACGATTAACAAGTACCTTGGCCCAGACTTCAAGGTTCTGGCAAGCTTTGGCCACGTTCGCGACCTGCCTTCCAAGGACGGATCGGTTGATCCTGCTAACGATTTTGCAATGAATTGGGCGGTCGACCCCAAGGCCAAAAAGCACCTAACAGAAATTGAAAAAGCCCTTAAAGGCGCGCATACTTTATATCTGGCAACTGACCCCGACCGCGAGGGCGAGGCTATTGCCTGGCACGTTTTGGACATCCTGACAAAAAAGAAAAAACTTGTAGGCATCGAAACCAAGCGCGTTGCTTTTAACGCCATTACTAAAAGCGCCATTAGTGAGGCGATGGCCCACCCAAGGGAGCTGGATAAAGAACTGATCGATGCCTACCTGGCACGCCGCGCCCTAGATTATCTGGTGGGCTTTACCTTATCACCGGTGCTGTGGCGGAAACTCCCCGGGGCCAGATCCGCGGGCCGGGTTCAATCGGTAGCCTTAAGAATTATTGTCGATCGCGAGCTAGAAATCGATAAATTTAATCCCGAGGAATACTGGTCGGTTAAAGCCAAGTTCAAATCCGAAGCCGGGGATAATTTTGAAAGCCGTCTTTATAGTTATGAGGGCAAAAAAGTTGAAAAAATGGACATCAAAAACGATGCCCAGGCCGCTGAGATTAAGGCCCGCGTCAAGGCCAGCAGCTACCAGATTAGTGCGATTACTAAAAAACCCATGCAGCGCCACCCGGCGGCCCCCTTTACGACCTCTACTTTGCAGCAAGAAGCAGCCCGGAAATTGCGTTTTACCGCACGGCAGACCATGCAGGTCGCGCAAAAACTTTACGAGGGTAAAAATATTGGCGGCGAGGTTACCGGCCTAATTACCTATATGCGAACCGATGGGGTTTCTATTGCTGGCGAAGCCATTGCCCAGGCCCGTGGTTTAATTGGTTCAAGCTTTGGTGATAAATATCTGCCCTCTTCGCCCCGGATGTATAAATCCAAGGCCAAGAACGCCCAGGAAGCCCATGAAGCCATCAGACCGGTTAATCTTGCCTTGAAACCCGGTGAGGTGGCCGACATTCTGAACGCGGATGAATTGAAATTGTACGACCTGATCTGGAAGCGTACGCTGGCCAGTCAAATGTCGAGCGCCAAATTAGAGCAAACCGCAGTAACCCTTGATGCTGCGGACGGCGTTTCAACCTTTAGGGCCTCGGGCCAAGTCACCGTATTTGATGGCTTTTATGTGCTTTATCACGAAGGCCGCGACGATAAAAAAGAGCGTGGCGAAACCCTGCTTCCCGCTATGACTGAAGGCGAACAACCAGCCCTTCAAGGAGTTGAGACCAAGCAGCATTTCACTGAACCACCGCCCCGCTTTACTGAGGCCTCCCTTGTTAAACGCCTCGAGGAACTGGGTATTGGACGCCCCTCAACCTATGCCTCAACGCTGTCGGTTTTGCGCGCCCGAAATTATGTCCACATGGACAAAAACCGTTTTATCCCGGAAGACAAAGGCATTGTCGTCACCGCTTTCCTGGAAAGCTTTTTCGATAAATATGTCGAATACGATTTTACCGCCAGCCTTGAAGAAGAGCTGGATAAAATTTCCGCAGGAAAACTGGACTGGAAAGAAGTATTAAGGTCGTTCTGGACCGATTTCAGCAAACGCGCCGAAGATGTTCTTGCCATCAAAACCCGTGAAGTTCTTGATAATTTGAACGAACACCTGGAAGCCCATATTTTCCCGGTCGAAGAAGAGGGGGTTAACCCCCGGAAGTGTAAATCCTGTGATGATGGCGAGCTGAGCCTGAAAGTTGGCCGTTACGGGTCTTTTATTGGCTGTTCCAATTATCCGGAATGCCGCTTCACCAAGCAACTTGGCACCAACGGCAATGATAAAAACGGTGGCCTGCCCGCTGACGGCGCGCAGGTTTTGGGGCAAGACCCCGAAACCGGCATGGATGTTGTTATCAAGACCGGGCGCTTTGGACCCTATATCCAGCTTGGCGAGGCCGTTGAAAAAGGTGAAAAGCCAAAACGCGCCCCAATCCCCAAAGGCAAAACCCCGGATCAGGTGGAACTTGAAGAAGCTTTAAAACTGTTATCCCTGCCGCGTACCATTGGCGATCACCCGGAAACCGGAAAGCCCATTACAGCGGCGATTGGTCGTTATGGACCTTACGTCGCCCATGATGGAAAATTTGCCTCACTGGCCTCGGTTGAAGAGGTTTTTGAGGTCGGGATTAACCGCGCGGTTACGGTTTTGGCCGAAAAGAAATCAGGCAATAACCGGCGCGGTGCCACGACCATTAAAGATTTTGGTGCGCATCCCGAGGATGGCAAACCGCTGCGTGTTTTGGATGGTCGGTATGGCCCCTACGTTAATCATGTTAAGGTCAATGCCACCGTGCCCAAGGGTACCAACCCCGAAACCCTCACTCTGGAACAGGCATTAGAGCTTTTGGCAGCCAAAAAGGCCAAATCCAAATAACCCCAATGGGTAACAAAATGGGCAAGAAAAATAAAAAAATCCCCTTCCCTACCCCGGAACAAATTCTGGAATACATTAAAAACGCGCCCGGAAAGGTCAAAAAGCGCGACATTGCCAATGCCTTTTATGTCAGGGGTGATGATCGCATTAAGCTCAAAATGATCCTGCGGGAGCTCAGAGAAAGCGGCAAGATTGAAAGCGAACCGGGCAAAACGCTTAGGCCCGGTGGCACGTTGCCTAATGTTTTGGTAGTCACCATCGGTGGGGTTGATGAATACGGCGATCTGACCGCCCGGCCCGGAAACTGGAACGGCGAGGAACAACCCCCGCGGATTTTTATTGAACACCACCAGAAAAAGAAAACCCCGGCGCTGGCAAGGGGTGATAGCGCCTTGGTGCGGGTAAGTTTAATGAAGGATAAGGACGGCGATTATTATTCGGCACAGATCATCCGAGTTCTAAAAGGCGCGCCGCTAACCTTCATAGGGGTTTACCGGAAAACCAAAAATGGAGGCACCATCAGCCCCGCAGACAAGAAAAACCGCAATACTTTTACGGTCCGCCCGGGCAATGAAATGGCTGCCAAAGACAACACGCTGGTGCTGGCCGAAGCGGGCCCAAAACCCAGATCCCGGCAAAAATACCTGGAACGCACGGCCAAGGTTCTGGAAAATCTTGGGAACCTGACCGAACCCAAATCCATTAGCCTGATTGCCATCCACCACCACGATATTCCATTTAAATTTCCTGCCGAGGTTATTAGCGAGGCTTCAAGCGCCAAAGCGCCATCCCTGAAAGATCGAACTGACCTTAGAGACTTGCCCTTTTTTACCATCGACCCGGCCGATGCCCGTGATCATGATGATGCCGTTTTGGCTACCCCCGATGACGATAAACTGAACCCCGGCGGGCATTTGATCAGCGTTGCCATTGCCGATGTTGCCCATTATGTCAGGCCAGGATCAGCTCTGGATAAAGAGGCCGAACGGCGGGGGAATTCTTGTTATTTTCCGGATCGGGTGGTGCCGATGCTGCCGGAAAATTTATCTGCCGATTTATGCTCGCTCGTCAAAGGCAAAGACCGCGCAGTTTTTGTTTGTCATTTGAAAATCACCGAGGCCGGGGAGGTTATTAAACATCGCTTTGAACGGGCGATGATTAAATGCGTTTCCAACATCAGCTATCAACAGGCCCAGGCCGAGATAGATGCCAAATCCGGCGATTTTTATGGCCAAACCAAACCGCTTTACGAAGCTTACCGGGCGCTGGACCGGGCGCGCCGGAAACGCGGAC
>JAZFRG010000067.1:0-5684 GCA_036445535.1 Sphingomonadales bacterium | reverse complement strand
CCCCATTAGGGGGGCACAAGCCAGGACCGCAAGCCGGGCTTCTTCCTTTGCAGTAATAATTTTAAAATCCAGGCTGGTCTGGGCTTTGACCTTTAGAAAAAATTCTTTTGAATTTTCTGCTATCCGGGCACTTTCGGTGGCCAGGGGAAAAATTTCCTCGACCTTTTCCTCGTGGATAATGTCCGCCATTCGCTTTAAAACTGTCAAGGTTCGTTGCATAGCGCCATGGCTTAAGCGGCCATTTTTAGAGGCCCCCTCGCCTAAACGAACTATTTTGGAATAGACCCTGCGGCGTTTGAAATCAGTTTCGCTAATGTCGGCGATCGACAATCGGCAGTTATGGGTCCCCAAATCAATGACTGCAACACTTGACATTAGTTTGAGTTAGAGGGTTTTTAAGGTCCAAACAAGGCCCAATTATTGACAGCGCGGCCCTTCCCCGATATAGCAAGCCAACTTTTGCCCCGTCGTATAACGGTAATACTGTGGCCTCTGAAGCCATCTATCGTGGTTCGAATCCACGCGGGGCATCCAATTCCTTCCTAAAAAATTCTAAAATTTAATAAACCTCTGGCCCAGGCCTTGACTTATGGCCTAAATTAAAATAAGAACAAAACAGGAACATAGATTAAAGAGGCTCCAAATGCTAACCATTGCCGGAATTATTCTTTTTACACTATTATGGGGCGTTGCCCTTTCCGGGCTTTTTGAAACCTTTGGGCCCTTGAGGCGACAAATTATAAAATCCTTCTCAACTCTTAAATCCGCCAAAACCCACACTAATTACCACCATCGCCCGCAATTTTAGCGCTGGTGTTCCTTTTTACCTTTTAATTATTCCTCTTCCCCTTTAAAACCCCGGTTCTTCTATTAAATTTTGGGTGAGGAATGTTTTTTCTTTACAAATTATATTTACACCCCTATATATATCGTATCGATAGTATTGGAAAAAAACAATGGATATAAAAACACTATGTCTCGGCATCCTTTCCCTAGGGGAGGCAACCGGGTATGAAATTAAAAAAATGGTCGCCGAAGGCTCTTTCAGTTTCTTTTCTGAAGCCTCATACGGGTCGATCTACCCTGCCCTTGGAAAATTAATGGAAGAGGGCTACGTCAATTGCCGGGAACTTCCCCAGGACAAACGCCCCGATAAAAAGGTTTATACCCTTACAGAAAGGGGTAGATCTGAGCTTACAAAGTCCCTCAGGAAAGACCCCAATCCAGATAAAAACCGGTCAGAATTCCTGGCCGCTATTTTGTTTGCAGAATCGGTAGCCCCCGAGCGCGTCCATGAAATGATTGACGATCGGATTATCGAACATAAACAAAAAATTATTGCCTTGCAGAGTATCTTGGCGGGGGAAATGACTCCGGCTTCAAAATTTGTAGTTGAATATGGAATTGCCACCCAGAAAGCTGCCCTTACTTTCCTTATCGAAAACCAGGAAAGTTTAGGGGACGCACAAACCTTAACCAAAAACGCAGTACAAACAGAGGCCACGACACCGGCCGCAGAATAAACAGCTATAAAAAAAGAGGGCCCGTAGCCCCATAACAAAAGAGGACGACAGCCATGGAACCGATCAAAAGAAAAAAAAGTTTTAAAGAAATAATTAAATCCCCGGTAGGATTAGCCCTGGCTATTCTTAGCGTGCTTGTCATTTATGTGGCCGGGGGATCATTTTTAAATAGTGGTGGTGAGGCCAATGGCACCCCCGGGGACACCGCAACCGATGTTGCGGATGAACTTTTCCTGGTTAGTGCCAGAGAATTGACCGCGCAAGATTATATTGAAAAGGTTCAGGTCCGGGGCCGCACCGAGGCCTTGAAAACCGTCGCGCTTAAGGCAGAAGTTTCCGGCAAAATTGTTGCCACCCCTGTTGAAAAGGGCGACCGGGTTAAAGCTGGTCAAACGATTTGCAAAATTGCCCCCAACGCCAAAGAAGCTAATGTCGCCAAAGCCTCGGCCTTGGCCACCCAGCGGCTACTTGAATACAATGCCGCCCTTGAGCTTTTCAAAAAAGGCTTCCGTTCTGAAACCCAGGTGGCTAGCGCAAAAGCTGAACTTGATAGCGCCAATGCGGAAGTGCGCCAAAGCCAGGTTGAGCTGGACCAAACCTCCATTAAAGCGCCCTTTGCCGGCCTTGTTAATGAACGCCCGGCCGAGCTTGGTGATTTCCTCCAGGTTGGGGGAACTTGCGCCGTCTTGTTGACAGATGATCCTTACCTGGTAGTGGGTGAAGTTTCAGACCGTCAGGTGGGCAGAATTTCCCAGGGCCAAACCGCGATCGTTGAACTAACCACCGGCGAAACCCTAGAGGGTAAAGTACGCTACGTTTCTTCCGCCGCCCGGGTTGAAACCAGAACTTTTAGGGTTGAAATTGAAGTGCCCAATCCTGAGCATAATCTCAGAGCCGGCATGACCGCTAACATCTTAATTCCGGTGGAAAGCGCCAAAGCACACTTTTTGACGCCCTCGCTCTTGACCTTGAAAGACGATGGCGCAGTTGGTATCCGGATTGTACAAAACGAAACCGTGGTATTTTTCCCGGTTACGATTGCCGGCAATGACCCCGATGGTTTGTGGGTTAAGGGCCTGCCCGACACCATCCAGCTAATTATTACCGGACAAAATTTTGTCACGGAAGGCCAAAAAGTTCGGGTCGAACTTGAAGCCGAAGGGGAATAATAATGAATAAGATTATCCGCGCAGCCGTTGAATTTAACCGGGCGACCCTTGCCTCGCTGGTTGTCATCTTCATTTTGGGGATTGTTTCCTACCAGCTCATTACCAAAGAGCAAAATCCGGATATTCCTATCCCCTGGTTTAATATTTTCATGATTCATGAAGGGATTTCCCCTGAGGATAGTGAACGCCTTTTAATTAAACCCATGGAGGTTCAGCTGCGCTCAATCTCCGGCGTTAAACAAATGATCAGTGTTGCCAACGAGGGTACGGCCTCAATCTGGCTTGAATTTTATGCCGATCAGGATCATGAGAAAGCCCTTGATGACATCAGGGCTGCGGTCAATAACGCCCAGGCCGAATTGCCCGGTGAAACAGAAGAGCCGCTGATTTTTGAAAATAACCCGGCCACCCAGCCGATCCTGGCCTTTGTCTTGTCGGGGAATGCCAGCGAGAAAGTTTTCACCAACCTGGCCCAGCGGGTCAAGGATGAGCTTGAATCTTTGCCCAATGTTTTGGACGCCGACGTCAGCGGCACCCGTGAAGAAGTCTTGGAAATCATTATCGATCCGGCCAAACTGGCGGCCTACAATCTCACCCCGCAAGAACTTTTGACGACCATAGCGTCCAATAACCGCCTGGTCGCTGCCGGCTCTCTGGAGACCGGTGAAGGCCGCTTCTCAGTCAAGGTTCCAGGCGTTTTTGAAAATCAAATTGATGTTTTGAGCTTGCCTCTAAAAACCTCCAGTGACGGGGTTGTCACGATTGCCGACCTGACTGAGGTTCGCCGGACTTTTAAAGACCCGGTTCGGCTGTCCAGGATGAACGGCCAGCCAGCCATTACCATTGAAGTCTCAAAGCGCATTGGCACCAATGAAATTGAAACCTCGGAAATGATTCATGAATTTTTGGAAGAAGCCCAGAAGTCACCCCTGTGGCCTGAAGGCATCAGCGTCACCTTTGTTTGGGATTCGGCGGATTTCACAAAAGAGTTCCTTGAAACCCTGCAAAACAGTGTCTTGTCGGCTATTCTTCTGGTTGCCGTTCTGGTCGTTGCGGTTCTTGGTATCCGCTCAGCCACGATCGTTGGCATTACCATTCCAGGCGCCTTCCTGTTTGGCATTATGACACTTTATCTTTCCGGTTACTCGGTCAATATCGTGGTCATGTTTGGGCTTATTCTGGCGGTCGGGCTTTTGGTCGATGGCGCTATTGTGGTCTCGGAATATGCCGATCGAAAAATGCTTGAAGGCTTGCCCAAGAAAGAAGCCTATATTGCCGCCGCGCAAAGGATGGCGTGGCCCATTACCTCTTCGACCTTGACCACGCTGGCAGCCTTTTTCCCGCTGCTGTTTTGGCCGGACATTATTGGCGAATACATGAGCTATCTTCCGCTGACCTTGATTTTTGTCCTCTCCGGCTCACTAATTATGGCACTGGTATTCCTGCCCACCCTGGGGTCCTTGATTGGCAAGGCCGGGTCCGCAGATCCAAATGCTATGGCATCATTAGCCGCTGACCATGAAATGGATATTGATACCATGCCGGGCTTTACCGGCAAGTATGCCCGGTTTCTGTCAGGTTTTGTAAGAAAGCCCTGGAAGTGCTGGACCCTTGTTGCCCTGGTTCCTGTGGTTTTCTTGGGGATTAACTTCAGCTACGCCATGATGGGTAAAGGGACCGAATTTTTTCCACAGGGAGAACCTGACAATGTTCGCCTCGCTATTCATGCCCGGGGTAACCTGTCCCCGGTTGAAATGGACAAAATTTCCTACGATGTTGAAAAAGCCATTGAGGATATTCCGGGGATTAAAAACATTTATAGCACGTCGGGCCGGGGCTTAAGCTCTTCGCGCGGTGCTGATGATGTGGTTTCCAGAATTAATGTCATTTTCGATGACTGGCAAACCCGCCGCCCCGCCGATGACATTATTGAGGAAATTCGGGTTGCTTCTTCGGTAATTCCAGGAATTGTGGTTGAGCCCCTAATTGATGGCAGTGGCCCTACGTCCGGCAAGGAAATCCAGATTAGAATTGCCTCTGAAATTACCAGCGAAATGGACTTGGTGGTTGAAGAACTGAAAAATCACATGGTAGCCATGGAAAACCTGATTGATGTTGAAGACAACCGGCCGCTGCCAAATATTCAGTGGGTAATGGAAGTTGATCGCGCCGAGGCCAGCCGTTATGGCACTAATCTGGCCACCATCGGCAGTATCATCCAGCTTGTCACCAACGGCATAAAGGTCGGTGAATTCCGCCCCGATGATGCCGAAGATGAATTGGATATCCGAGTACGTTTCCCCGTCGATGAGCGCGGCATTGAACAGCTTGATAAGTTGTTGATGCCAACCCCTCAAGGCAACATTCCTATTTCAAATTTTGTGAAACGGGTGCCGAAACAAAACATTAATAAAATCCGCCGTGAAAATTCTCAACGGATCTGGCGGATCCAGGCAAATGTTGCCCAGGATGTTAACGTTAATGGGGAAATCGATAAGATTAAAGAATGGTTGGCCGCTCAAAATTATGACAATCGGGTGGAAGTCACCTTTGATGGCAACAACCAGCAACAGGAATCCTCAGAAACATTTTTGTTGCAAGCCCTGTCTGGCGCTCTGTTCCTGATGGCCCTGATCCTGATCACCCAGTTTAACGACTTCTCGGACATCCCGACGCGGTTTTTCTATCCGGGCGATCCGGTCACGGGCGCGTACTGGTCGGAACGCAATACGGACAACCGGGGAACGGCTATGGCTCCAGCCGACCGCCGGAGCATCACCTCGACGGGGCCCTTTACGCTCCAACCCGGCGAGGTGCAGGAGGTGGTTTTCGCTATCGTCTGGGGACGCGGCGAGGACCACCTGGCCTCGATCGACGTGATGCGCGAGGCCACCCGCACCGTGCGGGAAGCCTACCACGCCGGTTTCGAGATCGAGCCTCCGGCGATAGCGCCTCCTCCCACTCCCACGCTGCGGGCGCCCGGCAACCATGC
>JAZFRG010000066.1:0-2186 GCA_036445535.1 Sphingomonadales bacterium | reverse complement strand
TGCGATCCAGGTGGTGGCCGAAAATGCTGAAGCCGGGGAAGCGCTGAAACCTGAAATTAAAGCGCTCTTTGGGGTCGATAACGTCATCACCCTGGCAAATTTTGTGCCAAAGAACCAGGACGACAAGTTAGAAGTTTTAGACTTCACCTACCTGTTTATGACCCCGGTTTTCATGAACGCTGGAATTGCCGGGCCCTCAACCGATCAGGAAAACCAGGCTGCAGTTTCGAACTTTATCGAAAAGGCAAATCTTCTTTATTCTGCACGGCCCGAGCTTGAAGTCAGTCACCGCTCAAAAGAATTCGCCGATGCCCTTGAAGGGCTAAATGGAAAAGAAAAGCGAGCGCTTTTTGAAGCTAACCTTTTCACCTGGTTTCCTACCCTGGTTGAGCGCATTGCCAGGGGACTGGAGCCCACAGAAATTGTTACGCTTGAGGATATTCCGGGTGAGTTAAAAGAACGCTACCAGGCAGAAGATGGCCGCTACCGTTTGGAGGTTTTCTCAAATCTTGATCTCGGCGAGGCCCAAGAGCTGGAGAAATTTGTTACGGAAGTCTCTAATGCCAACGAGGGCGCAACCGGCAGCCCGGTGCAAATTTATAACGCCGGTCTGGTGGTTAAGGGGTCCATGGAACAGGCCTCAGTCACCGCAGCAATTTTTATCATCCTTTTCCTTGGACTGATTTTACGGCGCGCCAGCAGTGTCTCGTTGATCGTGATTCCGGTCCTGCTGGCAGGTGCATTAACCACCGGCTTGATGGTCATCTTCGGGCTGTCGTTTAATTTTGCCAACGTCATTGTTATACCCCTCCTGATCGGCCTTGGGGTTGATAGTGGCATTCATCTGGTGCTCCGGGCCCGCGAAATTAAGGGCCAGGCCAAACTGTTGTCCTCGTCGACGCCAAAGGCGGTGCTGTTATCGGCGCTAACCACAATCGGATCGTTTGGCACCTTGGCGCTCTCATCGCACCAGGGAACCGCCAGCATGGGGCTTTTATTAAGCCTGGCGATCATCATGATCCTGGTGGCCACGCTACTGGTCCTGCCCGGTCTTTTGATTTGGATTGAAAAAGCCCAGAATCCTGCTAAAAACTAAAACACGACCATTTTGATACGATTATTAAAAGATATTTACGATTTTGCTTGAAGTTTCCTTAATTTTGTCACAAATACGGGCGATATACCCCCAGGGATTTTGGGGTTTTAGAATTTTAGAAAGGGGCACACCGTGGCCGTACCATTTATTCAGCAGCTCCGCGTCGGCGGATACGTTTTTGGACAACGCCTTAAGGGCAATGACAAGTACCCGCTTGTCCTAATGCTGGAACCCCTTTTCCGCTGCAATCTGGCGTGCCCCGGCTGTGGCAAGATTGATTATCCAAAACCCATTTTGGACCGTCGGCTTTCCTATGAAGAGTGCATGGAAGCAGTCGATGAATGCGGCGCGCCGGTGGTTTCAATCCCCGGCGGCGAGCCCTTGATCCACAAAGAGATCAAACAGATTGTCGAAGGTATTATTGCCCGGAAAAAGTTTGTTTATCTGTGCACCAACGCGCTGCTATTGAAGAAAAAAATGCACCTCTTTGAGCCAACCCCGTACCTGACTTTCTCGATCCATCTTGATGGCTTGAAGGCTGAGCACGATCACGCAGTAGATCAGGAGGGTGTTTTTGATATTGCCACCGACGCCATCAGGGAAGCCGTTAAACGCGGGTTCAGGGTGACCGTAAATTCGACCCTGTTTGATAATGCCACCGCTGAGCGCGCGGCTGAATTTTTTGATTTTGCCATGGAGCTTGGAGTAGAAGGCATTACGGTTTCGCCAGGCTATGCCTATGAGCGCGCCGCCGACAAAGAGCATTTCCTTAACCGCCGTAAAACCAAACAGCTTTTCCGGGACATTTTCGATCTTGGCAAGGAAAGAGCGAACAAATGGGTCTTTAACCAATCCACCCTTTACCTTGATTTCCTGGCCGGTAACCAGAAATACAGCTGCACCCCCTGGGGCAACCCAACCCGTAATGTTTTCGGTTGGCAAAAACCCTGCTATCTAGTCGGCGAAGGGTATCTGAAAACCTTCAAAGAGCTGATGGAAACCACCGAGTGGGATTCGTACGGCGTCGGGAATTATGAAAAATGCTCAAACTGCATGGTTCATTCGGGTTTCGAGGCAACCGCGGTGATGG
>JAZFRG010000065.1:0-3218 GCA_036445535.1 Sphingomonadales bacterium | reverse complement strand
ATGTGCGTATGGCTATGTCGGAAGACCCATATGTATTAAAGAAAACCAGGATTGATGCCGCTTATGGCCTTGCACGAATGGCCAGAAACGGAATGAAGGCGGCACCCGGGATCAGGGTGCCAACCTTTTTGCTTTACGGCGAAAACGATGAATTGGTGCCAACCAAAATTTCGCAAAAACTGTGGGACAAATTACCAGCAGATATAAGGGCCCAAAAACATTACCCGGACGGTTATCACCTGTTGCTGCGAGATTGTCAGGCAGGGGTGGTTTGGAACGATATTTTGGATTTTTTGGCAGAAAAGGCAGGGCACGAACTAACTTTAAACGCTCCAGAACCTTTTTGCCAGGCTTCTTTGTCGGGTGAATAACCGTCGAGGGGCACCCCACTTACAGACAAATTTTAAACCCTGAAACCGATTCCTTTATAAACTTTTGTTTTGGCGCAAAATGTCAAGAACCCTACGTCTGCCTCTGTTAAGTATCAATCCAAGTCTGTCTGTAGATTTAAAGCTAAGTCCAAAAACGCCACCAAAACTTTTAGAGCAATCCGTAAAGCAGTATCGTATTTTTAGAATGTAAAGTGCTCGATTTCATTTTTCAGGAGGGGTTAATGAAGCGCATTTTAATATTAACGGTCGGGTTTTTAATTGCCATGTTCCTGACCGCATGCGAACAGGAACAGACGCAACAGGAACCAGTTGTCAGGTCAATAAAAATGTTGACCATTGGCGAAGCCAAGGGCGGTGGCATGCTTGTATTCCCTGGGGTTGTGTCCGCCTCGCACAGCACCGATTTGGCGTTTAAGGTTTCTGGTCAAATAATCGAATTTAATGTAAAGGCAGGCCAAAATGTAGAAAAGGGTGCCCTTTTGGCCCGCCTTGATCCCCATGATTACCAAGCTGATCTGGATATCAAAATCGCAGATCTGAAGGCCGCGGAAACCGATTACGAACGCTATAAAACACTGCGTGACCAGGGGTTCGCCTCGGAACGAGATTTTGAAAAAATAACTCGCACCTTTGAAACCTCACAGGCCGCGTTAAAAACATCAAGGAAAGCGCTTAAGGATACCAACCTGCGTGCCCCTTACGGTGGAAACATTGCCAGCAAAATTGCCAGCAATTTTCAGAATGTCCAGGCAAAACAGCCGGTTCTGGTCCTTCATGATGTGACCGCGCTTGAAGTGATTATAAGTGTCCCCGAAAGCGATTTAGTTCGGGGCGACCAGCAAAGGACCTTAGATGAGGTTACAGCCGCAATCAAACCAAAGGTAATCCTATCTTCGCTTGATAATCAGGAATTTCCCGCTGAACTGATAGAATTGGTGACCAAGGCGGACCCTATCACCCGAACCTATTCCGCCACCTTTGTATTTCATCCGTCAGGAAATATTAATGTCCTTCCGGGGATGACGGCACGGGTAGCGGTCTTCCCCCAAAGTGGCCAATTTGGTTTGGAAACTCTGAAAGTTCCTGCCAACGTAGTGGCGGCGGATGAAAGCGGCCAGTCTTACGTTTGGATTGTTGACCCCAGTACGTCTACCGTCATGAAAAGAAATGTAGAAGTTGGCCGACTGATAGGAAACGAAATTTCAATCCTTGCTGGGCTATCGGCTGGGGAGACAATCGCTCTTAGCGGGATTGCCCAGTTGCGAGAGGGCCTCAAGGTCAAACCCCTGGGAAATTAAGAGTAGACCTTTGCCATGAACATTGCCCGGCTGGCCATAGAAAAAAAGACCATCACTCTGGTTTTGAGTTTCATACTCCTGGTTGGGGGTTTTGTTTCCTATGCCGGCCTTAGCCGTATGGAAGATCCGGAATTTACCATAAAAGAAGCTTTGGTTATCACCCCATATCCGGGGGCAACCGCCGAAGAAGTTGTCGAGGAGGTGACAAACCAACTGGAAATAGAAATCCAGAAAATGAGCCAACTGTATGAGATTGAATCACGATCTGAGCCGGGTCTTTCAACCATAAACGTCAGAATGCAGAAAAAATATTCCAGGGAGCACCTTCCTCAAATTTGGCTTGAACTTCGCAGCAAGGTGGGTGACGCCCAAGGGCGGCTTCCTCCAGGGGCGGGGCCGTCCTTGGTGGTTGATGATTTCGGAGACGTTATGGGGGTATTTTATGCTCTTTCCGGGGAAAGCTTTTCCTATGCCGAGTTGGAAAACGTAGCTAAAGCCCTAAGGCGAGAGTTACTACTGGTTGAGGATGTTGCCAAGGTTGAATTTTATGGGGTTCAACCCGAGGTCATTTATATTGAACCTAATCGCGACCGCCTTTCCCAACTTGGCATTTCCCCTGAAAGTTTCGTTGGGGAATTGCAGCAGAAAAATATTGTAGTAAATGCAGGTAAAGTTCAGGTCGGGACAGAAATCATTTCAATTGAACCTACCGGCGTTGTGGACAGCGTCGAGGCCCTTGGCGACATTTTGATTTCCCAAGCGGGCAGTAATCAGCAAATTTACCTCAAAGACGTTGCCAATATCAAAAGGGGTTATAAAGAACTGCCTAAAAATCTTCTACGGTTTGATGGCAAACCCTCAATAGGCATTGCAATTTCCACCGTATCCGGCGGCAATGTGGTGACAATGGGTGAGGCTGTGGACCGGCGATTAAAGGAATTAGAGGGAATTATTCCACTAGGCATAGAATTGGGAATTGTTTCCCTGCAGTCAAAGGCAACCACAGAAGCGATTGACGGCTTTGTCATAAACCTGATTGCCGCCGTTGCCATCGTTATTGGCGTCTTGGTTTTTTTCATGGGCCTCAGGTCAAGCTTGATCATTGGATTTGTCCTGGTTCTGACGGTTTCAGGAAGTTTTATTTTCATGAGTGCTTGGGACGTCGCATTACAACGGATATCGCTCGGCGCTTTGGTCATTGCTCTCGGAATGCTGGTTGATAATGCCATAGTGGTTGTTGATGGCATGCTTATGAAAATTGGTCAGGGGGTTGACCGAAAAAAAGCTGCAGAAGATGTCGTGAAACAGACAGCAATACCGCTCTTGAGGGCAACCCTTGTTGCCATCCTTGCCTTTGCCGCCATTGGTACGTCCCAGGATAGCACCGGCGAATTTACACGTTCGCTCTATCAGGTGATTTTAATTTCCCTCATGCTGAGTTGGGTGACAGGAATTACTGTCACCCCTCTTCTTGGGGTCATGTTCATTAAAACGCCTGAAAAGGGTGCAACGAAGATAGACCCGTATA
>JAZFRG010000064.1:0-2177 GCA_036445535.1 Sphingomonadales bacterium | reverse complement strand
TTGCTGGCTCATTTTGACCAGGTTTATGATTTCACCACGGGAGAGCTCAAATGAAACAGCTCTTCAACAGCTTTTACACCGCAGGGCAATACCTTAAATACCATTGGGGCCGCAGCCTTATCCTGATTGCCTCCCTGGCGGTGATTGTCTTTGTGCCGCTGTTTTTAAACATCCTGATTGATGAAACCCGCAGGCAACTCACGGCCCGCGCGGATGCTACCCCATTGATCCTGGGTCCGGTTGGGAGCCAGGTCGATCTGGCCATGTCGAGCCTGTATTTCCACCAGGTTTCCGAGAGCAGGTTGATCCGGGACGATGCCACAATGATTGATGACAGCGGCTATGGCTATAGCATTCCCCTGAATATGAAATACCGTGCCGGGGAATACCCCATCGTTGGCACCACGTTGGATTACTTTGATTTCCGGGGGTTGCGCGTAGCCCAAGGGCGCAACTTGATGTTTCTGGGCGATGCGGTGATTGGTTCGGCGCTGGCCGAGGGCGAAAACCTTGGCCCCGGTGATACGGTTCTGTCGACACCAGACAACCTGTTTGATCTTGCCGGACAATATCCATTGCAGATGAACATTGTCGGTGTTCTGGCCGCCACCGGCACGGCGGATGACAATGCAGTCTTTGTTGATTTGCCAACCATCTGGGTGATTTCCGGCCTCGGCCATGGCCACGATGAGGTCTTAAAGGACGCCAGTAATGTCCTAAAGCTGGATGACAAAACCGTGACAGCGAATGCCCGGCTGCCGACCTATACGGTTATTACCTCTGAAAATCTTAGAGACTTCCATTTTCACGGCGGGCAGGGGGATTTTCCAATTACTTCGGTCCTGGTGGTCCCGAACGATCACAAGGGCGAAACGATATTGCTGGGGCGCTACAACACCGATACCGAAAGCCAGATCCAACAACTGATCCAGCCCCGTCACGTTATCCGAAGGGTCGTCGATAATATTTTTAAAATCCAAAAAGTGTTTAATGCCATCGTCTGGATTGTCGGGACCGCAAGCGGCCTCGCCATCGCGCTGGTTTTTCTGCTGTCCTACAAGCTGCGGGCCAGGGAATTTGAGACCGCCATGTATCTCGGCTGTTCCCGTTACAGCCTGGGCACCATGATCCTGGCAGAATTAACACTGATCCTTTTGGGCAGTATTGGCCTTGGTTTGGCCTTTTTCCAGCTGCTCTCCATGGTCTTCGACCAATCCCAAATGATTAACTTTTTTACCTGATAAAAACCTCAAAAAAGGCAAAACCCAAAAAGCCCTAAACAATTTCGGCCGTGTCGCAAAGTGTTAAGAATTACGTGTTCGTTTTTGCTAGTCTATTTCAGGGGTTAATTCATTTTGCGCCCCTGAATCTGGGATGGGAAGAAATATCTTCCCCATAGGGGGATTACCAATTGTAACCGAAAGTAAAGTTGTGGAACCATTTAAAAAGGGGAAAAGCGATGAAAAAGTACATACTCTCTGGTATCAGCGTTGCTATCGGTTTGGCACTTATCTACCCGATGAGCATGCTGGCAAAACCTCATAAGGTTGATGGTGAATATTATGCGAAGGGACGAATACCGCAAGAAATTAAGGATAATATTTATCCACGTTCATACTTTCCCGGCACCGAAAAAATAGCTTCTGATGAAATGCGTGTGACTGCTCTTGGCACCGGTATGCCGACACAAACACCCAGCAATTATGCGGCTGCTTTTTTGGTTGAGCTTGGCAATGGCGATTCCTTTTTATTTGATCTTGGTACCGGCTCAACCGATAACCTTGCCGCGCTTGAGGCAGATTATTCAAAACTGGATAAAGTTTTTGCTAGCCATTTGCATACCGATCATGTCGGTGATGTTGCTGCGCTTTGGGTTGGTGGTTGGCTAGGTGGTCGTTATACGCCGCTTCATGTTTATGGCCCTTCAGGGTCATCACCTGAGCTAGGAATTAAGGCGCATATTGATCATATTCGAGCCGCATGGGCATGGGATGTTACCTCACGTGCAGGAACGCTTCCAAATGCCGGTGGTGAGATTGTTGCGCATGAATTTGATTTTTCTAAAACAACCGTAATTTATGATCAAAATGGGGTCAAAATCACAAGCTTTCCGGCCATTCATATCCGTGACGGTTCGGTTAGTTTTCGGCTTGACTGGAATGGGTTGAGCTTTGTCT
>JAZFRG010000063.1:0-26053 GCA_036445535.1 Sphingomonadales bacterium | reverse complement strand
GGAAGACAAAAAATCATCCACGAACGTGCTCTTGTCCTCGGTAAAAATAGGACGAGGGTTTTTCTTATTTTTATTTTCGCTCATGAAAAAATATCCAGTGTTTTATGGATGCCTGTCACCAGGCGATCTATTTCCTCTTTGGTGTTGTACATGGCGAAACTGGCGCGCACCGTAGCGCTGACCCCGAAACGATCCATTAATGGCTGAGCGCAATGATGGCCGGTCCTGACCGCAATTCCTCCCTGATCGAGGATGGTCCCGACGTCGTGGGGGTGAATATCTTCCAGAACAAAGGAAATGATTGCAGCTTTTTCGCGGGCGGTGCCAACCAGTTTTAGCTTGTTTATGCCCCTGAGCTTTTCGGTGCCATATCTTAAAAGCTCCGCCTCATGCCCGGCAATCGCCCCATAACCAACGCCCTCAATATATTTTAGGGCAGCATTTAGCCCTATCCCACCGGCGATATTTGGTGTTCCCGCTTCAAACTTGTGGGGTAGTTCGTTATAGGTTGTTTTCTCAAAAGTAACATTTTCGATCATGTCGCCCCCGCCTTGCCAGGGGGGCATTTTATCCAGCAAATCTTCCTTGCCGTAAAGCACCCCAATGCCCGTAGGTCCAAAAGTTTTGTGCCCGGTGAACACATAAAAATCGGCATCCAGATCTCTGACATCAACCGCCATGTGGGGTACCGCTTGAGAGCCATCAATAAGCACTTTAGACCCTACATCGTGCGCAGCCTTGATTATTTTCTTGACCGGTAGAATGGTGCCAATGGCGTTAGAGATATGCGCCACCGCGACCATTTTGGTCTTTGCTGAGAGTAATTTCAGATAGGCCTCAAAATCAATCTGGCCGTCTTCATGCAGGGGAACCACTTTAAGTTTGAGCCCCTTTTCCTCTACCAAAATTTGCCAGGGAACAATGTTCGAATGGTGCTCGAGGGTGGTTAAAATAATTTCATCGCCAGCGTCCAGAAAAGCTCGGCCATAGCTTTGCGCCACCAGATTAATTCCTTCGGTGGTATTTTTAACAAAAATGCATTCCCTCGATGAGGCCGCATTCAAAAGTCTTTGAACGGTTTCCCTGGTGGCCTCATAGGCTTCGGTTGCTTCCTGGCTAATCTTGTACATTCCGCGGTGAATATTGGCATAGCCGTGGCTGTAAAGGTTCGAGATCGTATCAATAACGACCTTGGGCTTTTGGGCACTGGCAGCGGAATCCAGAAAAGTAAACGGCTTGCCATAAATGGTCTCTGCCAGAATCGGAAAATCCTGCCGGATTGACACCACGTCCAGGGCTTTTATCGAAGCAACATCATTCATTTCAAATTCCCTGCCATCCAGGCCTCAATTTTTGCCGTAAAGTGAGCCAAAATTTTTTCATCATTCAGACCCTCAAGAAACTCACCAAGAAAAGCCTGAACCAAAAGGCCTCTGGCTTGGTTTTCCGGGATCCCACGTTGCTTCATGTAAAAAAGCGCATCCTCATCAATCTCGCCCACCGTCGCGCCGTGAGAGCAAACAACATCATCGGCAAAAATTAAAAGCTCGGGCTTAACGTTGGCTTCACCGGTGCGCTCTAAAATAAGATTGTGGCAGTTCTGGTGGGCTTCAATTTTTTGAGCGTCTTGTTCGACCCGAACGCGGCCCTGAAAAGCGGTCTTTCCTTTGGCCCCAGCAACGCCCTTGAAGGTTTGATTGCTGGTGGTATTTCCTTTGACGTGGTGAACCCGGGTCAGGACATCTATTGTTTCCCCATGGCCCGCCAGCAACCCACCTGAAAATTCAGTGTGGGCAGTTCCACCTAAAAGCTCGGTTTCAATTTCATATCTGATTGAAGGAAGTCCGGCCATTAAGGACGAGGCCCTAAAAATTGCACCGGCTTTAACAGCGGCGTAGTCCCGGGCGGTTATCAAGGCATCATCTGCCGCCTCAAAATCCCGGATTAGGGCAAGCTCTGAATTTTTCCCCAAATAAATGTTGGTGATCTGGTTGGTCCAGGTCCCGCCTGTTGTCCCAAGCGTCCTAATGAAAAGATTAGCCTTTGCACCCTCTTCCACCAGGATTAAATTTCTGAGGTAAAGCGCCTCATCCCTTTCAGAGGTATTTAGAAAAACAATCTCAAGGCCGGGGACTTCAGTTCTTTTTTTGATTTTTATTACCAGGCAGGTTTCAGCAAACGCCAGGTTCATCCGCTCTAGGGGACTGTCAAACAATCCCTTGTTTTGGTAGCCCTCGACACTTTCAGGGGTGGTTAAAATCTCTACGCCAACAAGCGCTTTCGGGGTCAGGATAATTTGACCGTTTTCAATTATGATTTGCGGCCACCCTGTTAGGGGTGAAATCTTTTTATTAGAGGTTTTGTCTTGGGCCCTTTTCAGATGTGCTTTTCGAAGCAGTTTTAAATCAGCGTACCGCCAATCCTCGGTTTTGGGGGTCGGGAACCCGGCGGACAAAAATTCCTCCAAGCCTTTCTCGCGGACTTCCTTCAAAGCCCCGGTGGTGCCCAGGATAGAAAATTCTTCTTTATATGCGCTTAGGTGTTCCATTTTTATGCCACTTCGGCGTAACCCTTTTCTTCCAGTTCGTTTGCCAAAGTTTTATCGCCGGTTTTGACGATTTTTCCTTTCGAGAGAACATGAACAAAATCAGGCTCGACATAGTTTAAAAGCCGTTGGTAATGGGTAATGAGTAATAGCCCCTTGTCCTTTCCGCGGATCGCGTTAATGCCGCCGGCAACAACTTTCAGGGCATCAATATCCAGGCCGGAATCGGTTTCATCCAGAACCGCAAAATCGGGATCCAACATCAGCATTTGCAGCATTTCGTTGCGTTTTTTCTCACCCCCGGAAAAACCCACATTGACCCCACGTTTCTGCATTTCAAAATCCATATCCAGAAAAGCCGCTTTCTCGCGAATGCTTTTAAGGAAAACGGCGGCATTAACCGGGTCCTCTCCGCGGTATTTCTTTAGGGCGTTCAGGGCGGTTCTTAGGAAGTTCAGATTGGAAACCCCGGGAATTTCAACCGGGTATTGAAAACCCAGGAAAAGTCCCTTGCCGGCACGCTCATGGGCATCCATGTCCAAAAGATTTTTACCTTTGAAGACGACCTTGCCGGCCAACACTTCATAACCGGGCTTGCCCGAAAGAGCATTGGCAAGTGTGGATTTTCCGGATCCGTTGGGGCCCATGATAGCGTGAACTTCCCCAGGCTTAATTTCCAGATTAAGGCCGGTCAGGATTTCGTTATCCCCGACACTTACCTTTAAGTTTTCTATTTTTAAAATTGCGCTCATTTTGGTTTCCATTAATTTCTAGCCAACGCTTCCTTCCAGGCTAATGCCAAGAAGCTTTTGCGCCTCGACGGCAAATTCCATCGGCAGTTGTTTCATGACCTCACGGCAAAACCCGTTGACGATCATGGCGATCGCCTCTTCCTCATCCAGGCCCCGGGACAGGCAGTAAAAAAGTTGATCATCGCTAATTTTTGAGGTGGTTGCCTCATGCTCAATTTGGGCGGTGGGGTTTTTCACTTCAATATAGGGGATCGTGTGCGCCCCCGAGGTATCGGTTAAAAGGAGCGAATCGCATTGGGTAAAATTCCGCACATTTTCCGCCTTGGGCAAAACCTTCACAAGCCCGCGGTAGGTGTTTTGCCCCTTGCCCGTTGAAATCCCTTTTGAAATTATGGTTGAACGGGTATTCGCCCCGATATGGATCATCTTGGTTCCGGTGTCGGCCTGCTGGTAATTGTTGGTCACCGCCACGGAATAAAATTCACCAACTGAACCCTCGCCTTTTAAAATACAGCTTGGGTATTTCCAGGTGATCGCCGAGCCGGTTTCGACCTGGGTCCAGGAAATTTTTGAGTTCTTGCCTTCGCACATGCCGCGCTTGGTGACAAAATTATAAATCCCGCCTTTGCCGTTTTTATCACCGGGGTACCAGTTCTGGACCGTGGAATACTTGATCTCGGCATCATCAAAAGTGATCAGTTCCACGACCGCAGCATGCAGCTGGTTTTCATCGCGCATGGGTGCCGTACAACCTTCAAGATAGCTGACGTACGAACCTTCATCTGCAATGATCAGCGTGCGCTCAAACTGGCCAGTGTTGGCCGCATTGATCCTGAAATAAGTCGAAAGCTCCATCGGGCAGCGCACACCTTTCGGGATATATACAAAGGTGCCATCTGAAAAAACGGCTGAGTTTAAGGCGGCATAAAAATTATCGCGCTGGGGCACCACCGTGCCTAAATACTTTTTAACCAGATCAGGGTATTCTTTTACGGCCTCTGAGATTGAAAGGAAAATCACCCCGGCCTTCAAAAGCTCTTTGCGAAAGGTTGTGGCAACGGAAACGCTGTCAAAGACCGCATCAACGGCGACCTTGGGGGCCCCCTCAACGCCCGCCAAAACTTCTTGTTCTTTTAAAGGAATGCCAAGCTTCTCATAGGTCCTCAGTATTTCAGGATCCACTTCATCCAGGCTTTTCGGGCCTTCTTTTTTTACCGGCGCGGCATAGTAATAAGCGTCCTGAAAATCAATCTTTGGGTGTTTTACCCGGGCCCATTCGGGGTCTTCCATTTCCTGCCACGCGGCAAAAGCTTTCAGACGCCAATTTAAAAGCCACTCGGGCTCATCATTTTTTGCAGAAATAAACCGGACGATATCTTCATTCAAACCTTTCGGGGCGAATTCAGATTCGATATCGGTTGAAAACCCATAAGCGTAATCGCCAATGGTTTCCTTGAGTTCCTTATTTGTTTCGTTTTTCTGGTTCATAGCATTTTGCTTAAAATTTATGTCGCGGGCTTTTTATCGTGGCTCACATTTTCAAAAGAAAACGGCGCCGGGGCGGTGGCAACTTCATCCAGGCTAACCCCGGCCAAGGCCCCTTTGACGGCGCCATTGATGACCTGCCAGTGGGGGCGCATTGAACACCAGGTTTCATAGCAGCAATCGCCGGGGGCATGCTCAATACAATTGGTCATCGCAATCGGGCCATCAATGGCCTCAATGATATCGGCAATGGAAACCTCCTGGGGCTTGCCCGTCAGCATAAAGCCCCCCCTTAACCCCCGCTGGGAATTTAAAAGCCCGGCTTTTGAAAGTGATCCAAGAATTTTACTAACCGTGGGCACAGGTATCCCGGTTTCCTGCGCCAAATGAAAAGCGCTGTGGATATCGTTCGGGGCTTTGGCCATTTGGCACATCAAAACCACGCCATAGTCTGCAAGGTTGGTTAATCGTATCATTTTCCCCTCCTTAAAAGGGCAATTTTTCAGCAGAAAACCTACTTTTTAAAAATAGGAGTAAATTGGTAGTGTTTCAATGGCAAAATTAGGTAAACATGTCAATCATGAAAGTTAGAAATTGGGCGATTAACGCTTGGGGGCCATTCCTGGGCGGTTTTTTCTGGGCAACTGGGTCTGGAATGCCATTTTGCAGTGTTCGCGACAATAAGGGACGCCAGGTTTAGAGGCTTTACCACAAAAATAAAAGTCGGCATCGCCAGGGTGACCAATTGGCCATTTGCAGGTCTGTTCGGTTAAATCGAGCAAGGAAGTTTTGGTAGCCTCAGTTTCAACCTCTTTTTTAGGCTCTGGTGCTGCAACTTTTTTCTGAGGCGCTCCCTTAACCGGGGAAGGGCGCGAAGGAAGCTTTAGGCGATGCGCCTTGCCAATCACAGCATTTCTGGAAATCCCATCGCCAATTTCTGTTGCGATTTGACTAGCAGTAAGCCCTTTTCCCCAAAGACTTTTTAGCTTTTTAATTTTTTCGTCGGTCCAGGCCATGGTGGCTCCTTTTTTTAGTGCCCCGTATATACGTTTTAGCGCCACAATTTACAAGAGCCTGGAAGGGAAATTGATTTTACGTGTTTTGTCTGCTTGAAAGCGGATGGGCCTTCGGCTATCAGGTGGGACTCAAAGGAATTTATATGGCGTCTTACGATTACCAAACGCGGCAACCCATTATAGCCACTGCCGGGGGTTCTAACTGGGTGGGCCTTGGAACTTTGTGCGCAAAGGAAATCAGGCGCTTTCTAAAGGTTTGGCAGCAAACCGTTCTAGGCCCTTTGGTTACTACGCTTTTATTCATGATAATTTTCTCGTTGGCCCTTGGCGGGGCGGGGCGGGGGGTTGCTGGGATGCCGTTCGTTGATTTTTTGGCCCCTGGTCTTTTGATGATGGCGATCATTCAGAATGCCTACCAAAATCCTTCATCGTCAATTCTGATCAGCAAAATCCAGGGCAATATTATTGATGTTTTGATGCCCCCCTTGTCTGCCCTTGAGCTAACCCTTGGCTACGTGATTGGTGGAGTGTTTCGAGGGGTTGTTGTTGGATTGGCCGTTTTGCTGGCCTTTATTGCCTGGCCCGACATTAACATCAACCTGTTCCATTTGGGGGCCTTCCTTTACTATTTATTTTCAGGCGCGGTCTTAATGTCTTTGACCGGGGTCATTGCCGGAACCTGGGCCGAAAAATTTGACCATTCGGCAGGCCTGAATAATTTTGTAATAGGGCCGCTTTCACTTTTATCGGGCACGTTTTATTCCATCACCAGATTGCCTGAATTTTTCTACACGCTTAGTCTTTATAACCCGTTCTTTTATTTAATAGATGGCCTCAGGTTTAGCCTAACCGGATATCATGATGGAGATATTATGACCGGCGTCGTGGTTATTTTTGGGATCAATATTCTTCTTTCTTTTACCGTCTTCCGAATTTTCAAAGTAGGCTACAAACTGAAACCCTAAGATGACAGAAAAAAGCAATAAACCCGCGGTTTTAATGCCCGCTTACAATCGTTTCAATATTGCCTTTGATTATGGCAAAGGGGCGTACCTTTTTGATAAAGATGACAACGCTTACCTGGATTTTGCCTCTGGAATTGCGGTCACAGCCCTTGGCCATTCTCATCCTCATTTGGTCAAAACCCTTACCGAACAGGGTGCCAAACTTTGGCATACTTCTAATTTATTCCAGATCCCTGATCAGGAGCGTTTGGCAGTCCGCCTGACCGAAGTCAGCTTTGCCGACAGTATCTTTTTTACGAATTCCGGGGTCGAGGCCATTGAAGCGTGTTTGAAAATTGCCCGAAAATACCATTATGACAAAGGGCACCCGGAACGCTACCGGGTTATTACTTTCATTAATGCTTTCCATGGACGCAGCCTGGCAACCATCGCCGCCGCAGGAAAGGAAAAGCTGACCCGCGGGTTTGGCCCCATGCCCAAGGGATTTGACCAGGTCCCCTTTTTGGACCTTGAAGCAGTAAAAGCTGCCATTACAGAGGAAACCGCCGCGATTTTGATCGAACCGGTCCAGGGCGAAGGGGGAATTCTTCCCGCCTCTCCAGAAGATCTTCAAGCGCTTAGAAAAATCGCGGACGAAAACGGGATTTTATTGATCTTTGATGAAATTCAATGCGGCATGGGCCGTTCCGGCAAGCTTTTCGCTGCAGATATTGCAGGGGTTGAGCCCGATCTGATGGCGCTTGCCAAGGGCATCGGCGGTGGGTTCCCGGTCGGGGCGTGTCTGGCTAAGGGGTTGGCGAGCGAAACCCTGAGCGTTGGCAGCCATGGCACTACCTACGGCGGAAACCCACTTGGAATGGCGGTCGGCAATGCGGTTCTGGATGTCATGCTGGAGGATGGATTTTTTGATCATGTTCAGGAAATGTCTGATCTTTTATTTGCCCGCCTTCACGACCTTCAAAAAAAATACTCAAAAATTATCTGCGATGTCCGCGGTCTTGGTCTGATGATTGGCGTTGAATGCACTGTTGAAACAAGGCCCTTGATCGCTAAGGGACTTGAGATGGGCATGGTTATCGCCCCTTCGGGCACCCACATTCTTCGGCTCCTGCCACCCTTAATCATTAATGAAGATCATATCGCCGAAGCGCTTCAAAAACTGGATAATCTTTTGGCCACCGTAGAACTTTAAGCGCGCCAGAACCCCCTTGTGAACAACACCAGAATTGTCAAAAGCTCCAAACGTCCCAAAAGCATGGCAAAGGATAATATCCATTTAGCACTATCGGGCAGTGGCTCAAACGTTCCGGAAGGCCCAATCACTTCCCCTAACCCGGGTCCGACATTGGAAAGGGTTGCCGAAACCCCTGAAAGCACGGTGATATAATCCAACCCCGTTAAAGAAAGCAAAACCACCAAAACAACATAGGACGCGGCGAACAAAAACAGGAAACCGAGGACCGATTCGATGACCCGGTCGCTGATCGGGCGAGAATTAAACTTGGCCTGGTAAACCGCGTGGGGGCGGCTGATTTTTTTCAAATGGGTGGCCACCACTGCAAACAAAACCTGAAACCGGAAAACTTTTATACCGCAGGTGGTGGATCCGGCACACCCGCCGATAAACATTATCACAAAAAAGAACACCGGCGCTATTGCCCCCCAGGTATCATATGCGGCGATAGCATACCCGGTCCCGGTCAGAATTGAGACAGTATTAAAGCTGGAATACCTTAGCGCTGAAAGGAAGTTGAACCCTTGGGTAAGGCTCAACCAAAGGGCAAGGGCTAATATCAGGAATAGGACCAAGGATAAGAAAAATCGGACCTGCGAATCCTGCCATAACTTTTGCGGGCGGCCCCTAATCACTTGCAGATAAAGAACAAAAGGAAGGCTGCCCAAAATCATAAAAACGATGCCGGTTAATTCTACCAAGGGAGTATCAAATTTTGCCAACGACTGATCAGAGGTGGAAAACCCTCCGGTTGCGATTGTCGTCATGGCATGGGCGGCAGCATCAAAACTGGGCATCCCGGCCAAAGCATAAAATGCAAAACAGGCAATTGTAAATGTCAGGTAGAGCCCTGATATTGCCCCGGCCAATTGGGTCATACGTGGCAAAATTTTCTCCGAAGCATCGGAAGATTCCATCCGGAATAATTGCATCCCGCCGACTTTCAGCATCGGCATAATGGCAATCGCCATAACAATAATTCCAATGCCCCCTAGCCACTGCAGCAGCGCGCGCCACATTAAAATTCCTGGGGGTGCGCTATCAAGACCAACAATAACCGTCGATCCAGTAGTTGTCAGTCCCGACATCGCCTCAAAATAGGCGTCGGTATAACTCATTTGAAGTTCAGAAAAAATAAACGGCAGGGCCGCAAAGGCGGGCAGCACGACCCAAACCAGAGAGGTTAAAAGGAACCCCTGTTTGATGGTTAAAGTTTCATCAGCACCCCGGTTTGAAAGATAAAGACCAACGCCCATAAAAAGCGTAAAACCACTTGAGGTGATAAAAACCGGCCACCCGGGATTTCCCGAGCCCAACTCCACAAGGGCCGGGAAAAGCATCCCAAGTCCAAGCGGGATCAGAAGAGACCCTATCACCAGAAGTATCGGTCTGAAATCAACCACAATGCCCCCTCTTTTCTTTGGCCAACTATGGTAGGGTTTATGCGAGGGTTTTAAAACCTGAAAAAAGAAAAAATGAGAAAGGGTGGTGCCGCCAGGGTGACTTGAACACCCGACCCCCGCATTACGAATGCGATGCTCTACCAGCTGAGCTATGGCGGCTAAAATCCCGCGCACAATAATTCCAACGTCTGGATTGTGCAACCCCGGGTCTTTAAAAACTTTTTAGACTAGCCTTGCGTCTTGGACGGGTCCGGAAGCATCACCAGAAAATCTTTCATTTCCTCATCGGGGCCCTTTGGGGTCTGCCCCGGATTGGTTTGCCATTCCAAGGTATTGAACATCCTACACGTCGGGCAGTGGAGCGCCCATTTTTCAACTTCAGCGCCACAATTGGTACAGCCCCAAAGCGGCTCAGGGGCCCCCATTACTGCCCGCTCCCTTAATTTTGAAATTTCCTCTTCAGGCGCGCCGCGTTTTTCTTCCAAAAGCGCCTTTAGGGTCAGGGCTCGGGCCCGCCCGGTCTCCGCAATTACTTTATCCAGGTGTCCTTCGGCTTCTTTAACCTTATCCAGAGCCAGCGCCTGTATGGCCAAAAGCATATGGCTTTCCGGATGGTTGGGGTTTTTCTTGGTCAGTTTTTTGAAGCGCTTATAGCGCGCGATGTCGGTTTCCATAGGGGCAATACGGGAATAGGCGCGGGCAATATCAGGATGCGGGGTGTTGCCAAAAGCGGCCTCTAAAATGCTAGCGGCACGGCGCGTTTGGCCGTCATCTATATCCAGCCGGGCAGCCATTAAAACCCCCGGGAAAAAATCTTTTTTTGCCTTTATGGCCCGACCAACTAGCTTTCGCCCCTGGGCCCTATCACCGCCAAGGTCGGCTTCTTTGGCCTGGCAATAATAAAGGGTCGCCAGAAGTTTTTGGCCCTCTTCCTTGGTAAAGGCCTTGGCCTTTTTTCCTGCAGCCAGGGTTTGCCTAGCCTCTTCCCAATCGGTGGCCTTAACCTGCAAATCAAAAAGTGTTTTGATCGCCCAGGCGCTTTTCGGGTTAATTTCTTTGGCTTGTTCCGCCAGCCGTCTAGCCTCGCTTCCCCGGCCATCAGCAACCGCTTGGACCAGCAAACCCCGGACCCCAAGAAAGGCAGCCGCCGGGTCTTCCAGTAAACCTTCAAATTCCAATCTGGCGCTTTCCTTATCACCGGAAAGTTTAGCGGCTTGGGCAGCTACAACATGCATCATCGGTTGCGGGGGTAACCGTTTTTTGGCCTTTTCAACCAGCTTTGTTGCTCGTTTTCCATCGCCCGCAGCAAGCGCAACAATGGCCTGGTTTAAAAAAGTCAGGCCCTTTCTTTGGCGGGTTAAATGTCTGTTTTCGCCCACCAGCGGCATATCGCGTCTTACCCAATGCCACAAACTTTGCAGCAAAAGGGCAACGCCCAATAGAAAAGCGGTGAAAAAAACGATGGCAGCAAAGGAGGTATAGTATTGTCCACCGCGCCAGTTGATCGTGACCTCGCCCGGGGCGTCCAGCCACCAGGCCAGGGCAACCGCGACAAGCAGCGCTAAAAATATATATATCGCCAACCTTACCATTTTCTAATTACCCCCTCCGGTGGGGCTAGACATCGGAATAAAGTTAACCAAAGCAGCGAAAGCCTCCAGGGCTTTTTCACGTTTTGCGGCTTGATCCAGCCAGATTACAAATGCATCCCCCTCTCCAGCAAGTAACGCAGAGACCAATTCCATAGCACCCTTTAAATCACCCTCTTCAAGGTGTTTTTCAATCTCAAAAAGGGTCATGTCCAGCGCCGTGCCCCCAGCTCCATCGGTTCGCCGAACCACAACCAATCCTTTAATCCGCGCCCAGGTTTTGTCCCACCAACCGGCATCCGAAGCCAAGCCCTCAACCTTAAGGGCTTCAATGCTTGCCCGCTCAAAGGCCTTATTTAGTTCCAATTGACTAGGCACTCCGGTTTTGGCGAATCCGGATAAAATTGAAAGCGGTTCGGACAGGGTGGTTTGGCTAAGGGCTGGCATTTCCAGGGCCAGAATTCGGACCTGCTCGAGCTGCCCCTCATAGGGCAAGGCCTGGTAAAGCGGTGGCGATAAAGCAGCAAGAGCCTTGGCAAAAGTTGCATCGGGCAGCGCCGCAACAGTGGGCCTTTTTTCCAGTTCAGCTTTTAAGGCCTCAACCTCTTGAATTAAAATCTCTATCCTGGGATCAGGCCCGGCGGCGCCCTGCTGACCATCAGATGAGGTTTTCTGCAAGGTGCTAAGGGTCTCATCAATCTTCTGAAACCGCTCCTCCAAATCTGGGGGCTCCTTAGGGGTTGGTTGATTTTCCAATACTCTTAAGCGTTCCTTTAGTTCAGAAATTTCATCATCATTTTCATCCGTTTGGGCTTGGGCGGCCGGTTCTTCGACAGCCGTTTTCCCAAAGCTTGAAATCCAACCCCGAACTGGGTTGTAGGCGTAGAACCCCACTATAATTAGAACCACTACCAATAACACCAAGCCGACCATTTTCTCTGAAACGTATTGGCCGGCTTTCTTTGGGGTAGGCTTTTCGTCGAGGATTTCGCCTTCGATTATTTTTGATTTTTTGTCCTCAGCCATTTACCTTCCCTCTCAAGGATATCTTGGTTTCATTCCAGCGTATCATTTCCGTTTAACCTGTAAAAGCTCGATCAATGATTGTTCGGTGGGTTCAGTTGCGGTGTGGGTTTGTTTCCAGGGTAAAAGTGCAGCCTCCTTGGTAATATTTTCACTTAGGCAAAAAGCTTCCATCTTCTCCAGATAAGGACTTAACCCCTTTGTTTCCACCAAATTTCGAAAAATTCCTGCCGTCCGTGTAGAAAAAAACAACACCCCATCAATCTGCCTTTTGCTTATTTTTTCAACAACATTAGCGGGCAACCCATCTGCGGCAATCGCCTTATAGGCGGTTTGGTACCCGGCCTCGAACCCTTTTTCCTGAAGTCTTGAAACCAAATTTCCAACGGTTTTTTCACCGGCCAAATGCAGTAATAGCCCTTTGCCAGGGTTGCAGGTTTTCGAAACCAGATCAAATAGGCGTTCAACGTCGCCTTCGGCATTATGAACCACCTGAAACCCTACCGCCCCGGCCGCCCCTGCGGTTTTACTGCCAACTGCAAATGCCGGAAAAAATTTTAAACTGTCCTGATTTTTGACCGCTTCAACCCCCTGAACGCTAGTAAAAATGATCCCCTGCAAAGGCGTTTCAGGAATGACCACCTCAAGAAACGAAATGGTTAAAAGCGGGGCCATTGATGCCTTAAAGCCCAAGTCTTCCAGCCGGGCCTTTAGAGGGCCCGCGCGCTCAGATGGTCGGGTGATAAGTAGCCGCATAACGGTTTTTCCTAAAAAATCTTATACGTTTCCAAAATTTTCGGGTCGGCCATGGCTTTAATTGCCTTGGCCAAAGCTGTACCCAAACCTTCCGGGTTGCTTGTCGGCCCGACCAGTTCTTTTTGCCAAACGTTTTTGCCATCAGGGCTGAAAAGGGCTGCTTTTGCAGTAATCTGGTCGCCATTAACTGTCGCCAAAGCCCCAAGTGGCATTCTGCACGATGCCCCAAGGCCTAAGGAAACGGCCCGTTCAACCCGGGCGCAAAGGCCGGTCTCTGTATGATCCAAGGGCGAAAGCAACCCTCCGGTTGTTTCATCGCCAACCCTGGTTTCAATGGCGACTGCACCCTGGCCTGGTGCGGGCAGCATTTCATCAAATTCCAGAAAGCTGGTTATTTCACCCTGAAGCCCTAGCCGGTTTAAACCAGCCACAGCCAAAAGAGTGGCTGCAACTTCACCTGATTTCATTTTATTTATTCGCGTTTCCACATTACCCCTAAACGGAATAACCTTCAGATCGGGCCGCACCATTAATAGCTGGGCCTGACGGCGCAGGGATGAAGTCCCTACCACCGCGGCTTTGGGTAGATCCTTAATTGTCCCCGCAATGGGGGACAAAAAGGCATCCCGGGGGTCTTCGCGTTTCAGGTACCCACCAATTTCAAGCCCCTGGGGCAATTTGGCGGGCATATCCTTGGTCGAATGAACCGCCAGATCAATGTCGCCCGCCAAAAGCTGTTCTTCAATTTCCTTGGTGAAAAGACCCTTGCCGCCCTCTTCAATCAACAACCTATCCTGAATAATATCGCCGCTGGTCTTGATAATGATAATTTCAATATCATCTCCCCCAAGCGAGGAATGCGCCGTAACCAACCCGGTCTTTACCTGATTTGCCTGAGCCAAGGCCAAAGGGCTCCCACGGGTTCCAATTTTAAGTTTGGCAGTCACTTTTCTTTGCTCCAATTCATCTAAACAGTATAAGGTTTGTTAGCGTTTGCCGACAGGGTTTTTAAAAAAATGACTGAAAAAAAAGAAATGATAATCCTCGGGATTGAAACCAGCTGCGATGATACCGCGGTTGGCATTGTCACAAGCGGTAAACGGGTTTTGGCAAATGTAGTTTATAATCAGTTTAAGGAACACGCCCCTTACGGCGGCGTAGTCCCCGAAATCGCGGCCCGCGCTCACGTTGATCGTTTGGATGAATTGGTGAAAAAAGCGCTTAAAGAAGCTGGCCTTTCTTTAGCTGATATTGATGCTTTCGCCGCCACCGCAGGCCCGGGCCTGGTTGGCGGTCTAATGGTCGGGGTCGTCAGTGCCAAAACCCTTAGTATGGCAACCGGTAAACCGTTTTTAGGCATCAATCATCTGGAGGGCCACGCGCTATCCCCCCGGTTGGTTTCTGAAACGTCTTTTCCTTATCTGTTGCTGTTGATATCCGGCGGACATTGTCAGCTTTTAAGCGTTGAAGGCCTTGGCAAGTATCGCCGCCTGGGCACCACCATTGATGACGCTGCGGGCGAGGCCTTTGATAAAGGCGCCAAACTTTTAGGCCTGGGTGTTCCCGGGGGGCCAAATCTTGAAAAGGCCGCTAAGCACGGAAACCCCAAGCGGTTCAAGCTTCCAAGACCATTAATTCGCCAACAGGGCTGTGATTTCAGCTTCTCAGGTTTAAAAACCGCCCTGCTTCGTGAAGTGGAAAAAACCTCAGATAATAGTTCAGACGTAAATTTAGTGGCAGATCTGGCTGCTTCTTACCAAGCAGCAATTGCAGATTGTCTTGAGGATCGCACCAAAAATGCCATGGAAGACTTCAAGGCCGGTGTTGATGGACCGCTAAATTTTGTCATCGCCGGCGGGGTTGCAGCTAACGCTTTAATTCGCGGGAAACTGGAGGCTTTAAGCGATGCTAAAGGCTTTTCCTATTTTGCGCCGCCGGTATGGCTTTGCACAGATAACGGGGCGATGATCGCCTGGGCGGGGGCCGAAAGATTCCGGGGAAAAAACGGCGACCCCCTGAATACCGGTGTCCGGGCCAGATGGCCTTTGGATGAAAACGCCAGCCCTGTGATTGGCCATGGTCGCCGCGGGGTTAAGGTTTAATCTTGAAAAAACCCGGCCTTTAAGAGAGTATTTAAGCCATGAATTTAAAGAAAGCAGGGATTGTTGGTGGCGGGGCGTGGGGGACCGCGCTGTCAACCGTATGTCGGCGGGCCGAGCTTGATACCTTGCTTTGGGCTTTTGAAGAAGAAGTCTCAAACGACATTAATAATTCCCACGAAAACAAAATTTTTCTGCCCGGCGTCCCGCTTGATGAAGGCATTAAAGCGACCTCGGACCTCAAAGACATGGCGGATCGGGATTTCCTTCTTTTGGTTGTTCCAACCCAGTTTACCAGAAATATCGTATTGGACCTGGCGGGTCATATCAGCCGAGACATCCCCCTGGTTATTTGCTCAAAGGGCATCGAAACCAAAACCGGCATGCTGCTCAGTGAAGTTCTGGATGAGATTGTCCCGGATAATCCTCTGGCGGCCCTTTCCGGTCCATCCTTCGCCGCCGATGCCGCGCGCGGGAAACCCACTGCGGTTACCATTGCGGGTGAGGATAAGGCATGTGCCAAGGCGATTGCACTCGCGCTTGGCCAACCCACTTTTCGCCCCTACTGGACAGGGGATCTGATCGGCGCGCAAATCGGCGGGGCCATTAAAAACGTATTAGCAATTGGCTGTGGCATTGCCGAGGGCAAGCGTTTTGGTGCCAGTGCTGGCGCCGCACTGATCACCAGGGGCATGGCGGAAATGGTTTTGTTTGCCAAGGCCAAGGGCGGTGAACCCGGCACGTTAATGGGTCTTTGCGGGCTGGGGGATACGGTTTTGACCTGCACCAGTGCCCTGTCCAGAAACTTCTCGCTCGGCAAAGCCTTGGGGGAAGGCAAAACCATGGAGGAGATTTTAAAAAACCGGAAAAGTGTCTCAGAAGGGGTTTATACTGCTGAAATTGTCGCCAAATTGGCCAAAGAATTTGGCATTGAGATGCCCATTTGTGCCGCCGTGAACGCGATCCTCCACCAAGGCGCGGATGTCGATGAAACCATCCAGGGGCTTTTAAATCGGGCCTTCTCGGAAGAGGAATTTTAATCCCGCTTTTTTTCGGTTCCAAATTTCGCCAGAACAATCCCGGTTAAAATTGCCGCCGCGGCGAGAAAATCATAACCCCCCAAAATTTCACCAAATAAAACCCAGGCCGCAATAGTCGCCACGACCGGCGCCAGCAAAAGGGTAATTGCCCCGAAGGCGGCTGGCAAATGGGCCAGCGAATAGGCGACTAATCCCTGCCCCAGAAACTGGCAAATAAATGCCAACCCCAAAACCACCAACCAGCCGTCCAGCGTTGCGGGGATAAAATTGGTCTCGGTGGCCAATGAGATTGGAATAAGAAAAATGGCCGAGAAAACGCCGGTCCAAAGCATCACTGTGGAGGTTCTAAAATACCTTCTTAACCAAACTACGGCCAGCAAATATCCGCCATACCAAAAGGCGGCAATGACCGCCAAAATATCCCCAAAAAGTCTGCCTTCACCCATGCCTCCACCGGCCAAAAGGGCCGCCCCAGAAATAGCTAACAGAAGCCCCAACCAGAATTTTCCCTTTAAAATCTGCTTGAAAATCAGGACCGACCCTATGGCGACAATTATTGGCGTTAAATTAGCTAGCAGGGTGGCGTTGGCAACCAGGGTATGCTGCAACGACCAGTGCCAAAAAACCAGGTCAATGGCAAACAAAAACCCGCCAAAAATGAGCCACCGGTAATTTTTAAAATTTTTAAGCTTCTCCTGGTCCCTGCCGCCCTTTCGTCGCGCCGCCCAAAGGACGAAAAAAGGCAAGGATAACGCCATCCGCCAAAAAGCTGTGGCGGTTGGGTCAACATCACTTAGGCGAACAAAAATTGGGGAAAAACCAAGAACCCCAGCCCCGAGAACCAGCGCAATCAGCGCCCAGGTTTCAACCCTTACGGAGGGGTTTTTATCTGGTTTGGAAGACATCTGCGGTTTGTATCCAGAGTGCGGGTTAAAAACAATACAAATTTAAACGGACTTGCCTTAAATCAAGGTGCCGATACTATGAGATCGCTTGAAAGGAGAAGCCATGCCAGAAAACGTCATCATCCCGGTAAAAACCGAAAGTTTGAAAGATACCCTCTGTGACCGGGATCGTTACGAAACCCTTTATAAAAACTCGGTAGAAGACCCGGAGGCCTTTTGGGCCGAGCATGGGAGGCGCATTACCTGGGTGAAACCCTTTCAGAAGGTTCGCAGTGGCGATTTTTTCGGAGAGGTAAAAATCAAATGGTTTGATGATGGCACCTTAAACGCCTCCGCCAATTGCCTCGACCGCCACCTGCCTGAAAAAAAGGATGATATTGCCATTATCTGGGAGGGCGATGATCCAAATGAAAGTAAAAAAATCACCTATGGTGAGGCCCATGCGGCGGTCTGCAAGCTTGCCAATGTTCTAAAGAAACGGGGCATTAAAAAGGGTGACCGGGTCACCATATATATGCCGATGATACCCGAGGCGGCTTTTGCGATGCTCGCCTGCGCCCGGATAGGGGCCATACATTCGGTTGTCTTCGGCGGATTTTCCCCTGAATCCATTTCCGGGCGCATTCTTGATTGCAAATCCACTTCGGTCATAACCGCCGATGAAGGGGTCCGGGGGGGCAAGGCCATCCCGCTAAAGAAAAACGTCGAAAAGGCGCTTCTGAAATGCCCCGATGTGCATACGGTTTTGGTTTTTGAGCGCACCGGGGGTGAAATCCCTTGGGTAGCGGGCCGCGATGTCTGGTTTCATGACATTGAAAAAGAGGTTGATGCTGATTGCCCGCCAGAGGAAATGAGCGCCGAGGATCCGCTTTTTATTCTCTACACTTCCGGTTCAACTGGAAAACCTAAGGGCCTGCTGCACACCACCGGCGGCTACATGGTCTGGGCGTCAATGACCCATGAATATGTTTTTGATTACCGGCCCGGCGAGGTCTTCTGGTGCACGGCGGATGTTGGCTGGGTCACCGGCCACAGCTATATCGTTTATGGACCGTTGGCCAATGGCGCGACAACGTTGATGTTCGAAGGGGTGCCCAATTACCCTGATACCTCGCGTTTTTGGCAGGTTGTCGACAAACACCAGGTTAATATTTTCTACACCGCGCCCACCGCAATACGGGCGCTGATGCGCGACGGCGAAGCCCCAGTTAAAAAAACCAGCCGTTCATCCATTCGGCTTCTTGGTACCGTTGGTGAGCCGATTAATCCTGAAGCCTGGCTTTGGTATTACCGGGTGGTCGGGGCGGAGCGCTGCCCGATTGTTGATACCTGGTGGCAAACCGAAACCGGTGGCATTTTAATCTCTCCCCTGCCCGGGGCAACCGATCTGAAACCGGGCTCGGCCACCAAACCCTTTTTCGGGGTTCAGCCGGCCATTATTGAAAAGGAAGGCAAACTTAAAGAAGGCGCTGCGAAGGGCAACCTGGTTTTGCTCGATAGCTGGCCCGGTCAGGCCAGAACCATTTACGGCGACCATGAACGTTTCAAGGAAACCTATTTTACCACCTACCCCGGGAAATATTTCACAGGCGATGGAGCGCGCCGCGATCAAGACGGTGACTATTGGATCACCGGGCGGGTCGATGACGTTATCAACGTTTCCGGCCACAGGATGGGCACCGCTGAGGTTGAAAGCGCACTGGTCGCCCACAAAAAAGTCGCCGAAGCTGCCGTGGTTGGCTACCCCCACGACATCAAGGGCCAGGGCATTTATGCCTATGTGACCCTGAACGCCGGGGAAGTTGGCGATGAAACCTTAATGGTTGAGCTGGTTAACTGGGTCAGAGAGGAGATCGGCCCGATCGCCAAGCCCGACCATATCCAGTTTGCGCCAGCTCTGCCTAAAACCCGCTCGGGTAAGATCATGCGCCGCATTTTACGAAAAATTGCCGAAAATGAATTTTCAAACCTGGGCGATACATCAACCCTGGCAGACCCATCTGTTGTTGAGGATCTCGTTGAAAACCGGCAAAACCGTTAGCCCCTTAGATTTCTCCTTTAAAAATCGCTGACAATGCCCTTGCGCTCCCAATCGCCATATCTGGTAGGCTCCGGCGCCTTTGGTCCACCAAGTTCTTTGGTGGTCTTTTTTGAAGGTTTCTTCTTATCACCCGGCTTTTTATTCTTCTCAGGCTTTGGCATCACTTTTTTTCCTTTTGCTTAAAAACAAAGTACAATTCCCTGCCAGGATTTGTCCATAGTTTCCCGAAAAGTGAGGCGTACTGAAACAATTCTTTTTACTAGGCGGGGCCAACTAAATGTGGTCAAAGGGCCCCATGAATTCTGAGCCAAAACATAAAAGTGACACCAGGCATCTGGTTTACCAAGTGCTTTGCGCGGTTGCTGAGAAAAACTTCCCGCTTGATGATGCCTTAGAGGATTGTTTTTCCAAGGCTGAAGAGCTTGATACCCGTGACCGGGCTTTTGTTAAGAATTTGGCGACCACAATATTCCGGCACCTGGCATTTATCGATAAGCACTTAAGTTCTTTTTTAAAGCGACCCCTGCAAGCCCGCGCCCTGTGGGTGCGCCACTGGCTCAGGATCGGTGCCGCACAAATTTTATTTTTGGATGTCCCCGACCATGCGGCAGTGAACACCTCTGTTGATGCGGTTGGGAATTCAAAAAGGTCAGGCGCCAAGGTTTTCCGCGGGCTGACAAATGGCGTTCTTAGAAATGTCATCCGCAGCAAGGAAAGAATTCTTGCCGATCTGGAAAAAAATCCGGACGTTATTTTGCCGCGGTGGATCAAGGGCCGGTGGAGCGATTTTTACGGCGAAAAAACCGTTTCAAAAATCTGCCGGGTTCTGGCCAAACAACCGCCTTTGGACATTTCTGTAAAAGACCCTGAAAAGATTGAAGCACTGGCAAAGGAATTGGGTGCTGAGGAAATTTACCCCGGAACGCTTCGTTTTCGCCCCAAGGGACCGATTACTACGCTGCCCGGATTTCGGGATGGAGCATGGTGGGCCCAGGATTTGGCCGCCAGTTTGCCGCCCCGCCTATTCGGCGATGTGAAGGGAAAACGGGTTCTTGATCTTTGTGCCGCACCCGGCGGAAAAACTTTGTTCCTGGCAGCCGCCGGGGCCAAAGTAACCGCCGTTGATATTTCAAAAAACAGGATAGAACGGGTAAAGGAAAACCTGAATAGAACCGGGCTAAAAGCTGAGGTTATTAATCAGGATGTCCGGAAATTTAAAACCGATGATCTTTTTGATTTTATTCTTTTGGACGCCCCGTGCTCGGCCACTGGAACCCTTCGCCGTCATCCCGATGTTCCTTATCACCGGGGCAAGGCAGACATTGAACGTCTGGCCGGAATACAATTGCAATTGCTGGACCAGGCCATGACCCTGCTTAAGCCAAGCGGGGTTCTGGTTTATTGTGTTTGTTCATTGGAAAAAGAAGAAGGGGAAGATTTGATCGAGGCCTTTCTGAAAATTTCTTCCGGGGTCAAGCGCGCGCCGATTAAGGCTTCAAAGGTTAATGGAAATGCAGACTGGGTTACCAAAGCCGGCGACCTTAGAACCCTGCCCTGTCACCTTGGCGATAAAGGCGGCATGGATGGCTTTTTTGCCGCCCGTTTGACCAAATAAATTCTGATGATGCTTTTTCTTTACGCGAAATGCCCAAACTGGTAAGAGGCGCTATGCAAAAAACCATTCGCATCGCGCCGTCTATTTTATCTGCCGATTTTGCAAAATTGGGAGACGAAGTCCGCGCCATTGATGAGGCCGGGGCAGACTATATCCACCTGGATGTTATGGATGGCCATTTTGTCCCAAATATCACCATCGGGCCGTTGGTTGTGAAGGCGCTCAGGAGTTTTTCAAAAAAACCATTTGATGTTCATTTGATGATTTCTCCGGCGGAACCTTATCTGAAAAACTTCGCTGACGCTGGCGCTGATATCATCAGCATCCACCCCGAGGCTGAGCCCGATTATTTGGCCAGCTTGAAAAAAATAAAAGATTTGGGGGTAAAGCCCGGCATAGTGATTAATCCGGGAACCCCGGTTTCTGTGCTTGATGAGGTTGTAGATATTGTTGACCTGATTTTGGTGATGACCGTTAATCCCGGTTTTGGGGGGCAAAGCTTTATTGAAAGCCAATTGGGGAAAATTGAGGTCGCAAGGTTACTTATTGACGCCGGTGGACGCGATATTGATCTGGAAGTGGACGGTGGAATTACCCCTGAAACTGCTAAATTAGCCATTGCCGCAGGGGCCGACCTTTTGGTTGCCGGAACCTCTACCTTTACCGGTGGGCCATCAAAATATGCGGAAAACATTGCCGCACTTAGAGGGTAAAAAGGGAATAAAAATTAAATATGAGCGAGCGCATTAAAATTCGCCGGGCTTTGATATCGGTCTCAGATAAGAACGGTTTAGAGCCCTTAGGTAAAAAACTGGCAAGTCTTGGTGTAGAAATTCTCTCCACCGGCGGGACTGCCAAGATGCTTGCGGGGGCCGGAATTAAAGTTAAGGACGTGTCTGATCACACTGGTTTTCCTGAAATGATGGATGGCCGGGTTAAAACCCTTCACCCCAAAATCCACGGTGGCCTTTTGGCGGTGCGTGATAACCCCGAACACAAAGCAGCCATGGAAGAACACGACATCGGGGCCATTGATTTGGTGATCGTCAATCTTTACCCCTTTGAAGAAACCGTTAAAAAAGGGGCAGGCGCTGCTGAAACCATCGAAAACATTGATATCGGCGGGCCTTCGATGATCCGCTCCTCTGCCAAGAACCACAAGTTTGTCACTGTCGTCGTTGATGCTGGTGATTACGATGAGCTTTTGAGCGAACTTGAAGCAAATGACGGCGCAACCTCTCTCAGTTTCAGAACCCGGATGGCGGCAAAAGCCTTTTCCAGAACAGCTGCTTACGATGCGGTTATTTCGGGCTGGTTCGCCAAGGAGGCGGGCAATCTTTTCCCGTCCTATTTAAACGTTGCCGGACGGCTCGGGGGCGAGCTGCGTTACGGTGAAAACCCCCACCAAAAAGCGGCCTATTACGTATCTGATCTTGACCCCAGACCCGGCATTATTTCCGCCAAGCTGCATCAGGGCAAAGCGCTTAGCTATAATAATTTAAACGATGCCGATGCCGCTTATGAGCTAATTTCTGAATTTAATGAAGGCACCCCCGCGGTTGCGATTATCAAACATGCCAATCCTTGCGGCGTGGCCACCGGGGTGACTTTCCCTGAGGCTTATGAAAAGGCCCTGGCGTGTGACCCGGTTAGCGCCTTTGGTGGCGTTATTGCCCTGAACGGAACCCTTGATAAGGAAACCGCTGAGAAGATTACAGAGATTTTCACCGAGGTGGTTATTGCCCCCAAAATCAGCGATGAGGCTATAGAGGTTTTTAAGGCAAAGAAAAATTTACGCCTTTTGGAAGCCGGAACGCTTGCTAACCCAGACGACGAGGGCAAAGTGGTTAAAACACTGGCTGGCGGGTATCTGGTGCAAAACAGTGACCGGGGGCGAATTGGCAAAGATGATTTAACCGTTGCCACAAAACGCCAACCCACCGAACAGGAACTGGCCGATCTGCTGTTTGCTTTCAGGGTTTGCAAACACGTTAAATCCAACACCATTGTTTATGTCAAAAACGGGGCCACGGTTGGCGTTGGCGCCGGGCAGATGAGCCGGGTTGATAGCGCCCGGATTGCCGTCAGAAAATCCGAGGATGCCGCCAAAGCCAGCGGTCAGGACACTGCTGGAACTGTTGGTTCTGTTGCCGCTTCAGATGCCTTTTTCCCCTTCGCCGATGGCCTTGAAGCCCTGGTTGAAGCGGGGGCCACCGCGGTTATTCAGCCCGGGGGTTCAATGCGCGATAATGAAGTGATTGAGGCGGCAGATAAAGCGGGGCTTGCCATGGTTTTCACCGGCATGCGCCATTTCCGTCACTAAAGTTTTCTTGGCAGAATATTTCTAATGTGACGGCCTGCGAAACTGAGTTTCGCAAGGGTAATTGTCCCTGAGGTCTTAATATCATTGATCAGCCGCTTGGTCCGCCGCCGGGTCCTGGGGTGGGTATTTACCCAACTTTCAACGGCTTTAAGACCGTTCAATTTCTTCCCTTTTTTCAGAATAGAATGGGTCAGGTCGCGCTGCTGTTCAGCCAGATCCTCGATAATGGCATTGGCGGCCAGGTATTCCCAATGATCATCATCTGCCAGATTTTGGGTGGTTTGGCGAAGCCAGTCAAAGCCCAAAACCCTACCCACTTCAAAATAGGCTTTGCCAACCTCTTCGGTTGGTCGTTTCAGTTTTAAAGCGACATTCACAAGATCAAGAACTTTGGGAATAACAATAAAAGCGGCAACTTTTTTGGCCAAGGCCTCAGGGACGCCATTGATGACAAAATTTTGCCAGTCGGCCTTGAAAGTCCCCTGCTCAAGGGGTCCTAGGATGGTATCCGGGGTTTTTAAAATCCGCCCCAGGCTTTCCTGATAATTTCTAATTCCGTTCTCAATATTAATCGGTCGCTTCAGGTTCTTTAAAAACCAACCGGTTTGAATGCTAAGAAACTCAGCGATCTGGGTTTGCATCTGAATTTGTAAATCTGCGGGAACCTTATAATCCAGCGCATCAATACTAAACCAGCAATCCCTTAAACCGAAAACATCGCGAGCCACCATAAAAGCTGAAACAATCTGGTCAACGCCCAACCCGGTCTCTTCTTCGATCTCGGTGACAAATGTTAATCCGGCGCGGTTGACAACCTGGTTGGAAACGTTGGTGGCAATTATTTCTCGGCGTAGCTGGTGACCCTCCAGTTCCTTGGCAAACTTGACATAGAGGGTTTCAGGAAAGCTTCTAAGCAGTTCAGCCTTCAAAATGGGGGCTTCTAGAATATCGGATTTTAAAAGCATGTCTTTTAGCCAAAGTTTGGTGTGGGAAACCAAGACCGATAAGTCGGGGCGGGTTATGCCGCGTCCCTTAAGGGCTAATTTTGAGAGCTGGTCCTCGGTTGGCAGGTTTTCTAGCGCCCGCTCAAGACGCTTTTCTTTTTCCAACCTTCTGATAAGCGCAGCGTGCTGAACGTGTTTTTTGGCCGCTTCGGCCTCTGCCATCGAAATGGCCTGGGTTTGGAAATAGTTATCGCGAAGCACGATGTCGCTTACTTCATCGGTCATTCGAACTAAAAGTTTATTTCTATTTTCGCTCTTAAGCGTGCCATTTTCAATTGCACTTGCGAGAAGAATTTTAATGTTAACCTCTTTGTCTGAACAATCAACACCAGCGGAATTATCAATAAAATCGGTATTTAATCGCCCCCCCTGCCTGGCAAATTCTATCCGGGATCGTTGGGTCATCCCCAGATTTCCACCCTCGCCGATGACCTGGAATTTTAGCTCATCAGCATTGACCCGAATGTTATTGTTGGCCCTGTCCCCAACTTGGGAATTGGCCTCTCTGGACGATTTGACGTAGGTGCCAATGCCACCGATCCACAACAGGTCCGCCCCGGATTTCAAAAGGTTATGGATGACCTCATCCGGGGTCATGCTTTGGGCCTCTACCCCCATAAACTCCTGTAAATCTTTGGTCAGCCTAATGGATTTTACGTTTCGCTTGAAAACCCCCCCGCCCTCCGAAATTAACGCCGGGTTATAATCTTCCCAACTGGACCTGGATTTTTTGAACAGCCGTTTTCTTTCTTTAAAACTTGCCACGGGATCAGGGCTCGGATCAAAAAAGATGTTGCGGTGATCAAAGGCAGCAACCAGCTTCATCGATTTTGACAAAAGCATTCCGTTGCCGAAAACATCGCCTGACATATCGCCGATGCCAATAACCGTGGTCGTGTCGGTTTCAATATTGACCCCCATTTCCCGGAAATGACGGGCAACGGAAACCCAGGCCCCTTTGGCGGTGATCCCCATTTTTTTATGGTCGTAGCCATTTGATCCACCGGAAGCAAAAGCATCGTCCAGCCAAAAACCGGTCGACCTGGCGATTTCGTTGGCCTGGTCAGAAAATGTTGCGGTTCCTTTGTCTGCAGCAACGACAAAATAAGGATCATCCTGATCCCAGCGGAAAACTTTTTTCGGAGGGATTACCTTGGTCCCCGTTAAATTATCAGTAACACTCAAAAGCGTGCGAACAAAAATCCGGTAACTGGCCAGTCCTTCTTTCTGGATTTCCTCGCGGGTGCCTTTTGCCGGCAGGGTTTTAGGGAAAAACCCACCCTTGGCCCCAACCGGAACAATTACAGCATTTTTCACCTGTTGGGCTTTCATTAACCCCAGAACTTCGGTCCGGAAATCTTCTCGCCTGTCAGACCAGCGAAGCCCACCGCGAGCTACCGGCCCGCCCCTAAGATGAACCCCCTCAATCCGGGGAGAAGAAACAAATATCTCCATAAAGGGTCTGGGTTTTGGCGCATCAGGGATAAGCGATGTTCTAATTTTTAGAGCCAAAGCGGACATCGGGGTTTCGCCCTCTCCCACAGCCCTTGGCAGGCCGGTGGGCTGAAAATCATCCTTGTAATAATTGGTTCTGACAGTCGCCTGGATTGCCGCCAGGTACATCCTGAAAATCCGATCCTGGTCCAGGCTTGGGATACGTCCTAGGTGCCGTTTAATATCGCGGACGATTTTATCTGCCTCATCCTGCCTGGCGGCCCGGGATTTTTTGCCTGGTTCGAAAAGTACCTGGAAAAGCCTCATCAAACGCCGAGGCAGCTTGGGATTCTGGAACAGTGTTTGTTCAATCAGTGCCTGCGAATAGGAAATTCCCAACTGGCGCAAATATTTTGCGTAGGCCCTAAGAACGACAATTTCCTCGGCCGGCAGCCCGGCATGGATTGCCAGCGCATTGAAGTAATCATTTTCAACCTCATGCTTCCAGACCTGGTCCAAAAGCGGCTCCACAAGGTCTTCGGTTTTACCAATGTTGACATGGCCGCGGGTGGGGGTTTCCAGGTAAAAGGCATGAATCCGAGCCCCCGACTCGGTCAACAATTCATAAGAGTTTTCTGAGATCACTTTTACCCCCAGGTTTTCTAACATCGGTAAAACTTCTGACAAGGCAATCAGCCGGGAAGGGTGATAAATGTTGAGGCGAATAACATAGGCGGGGTCTTCAATGTCACGGAAAATCTCAAAACTGACATCGTGCTCAACATCAAACCCCTCAAAGTGAAGAATATCTGTAATCGCGCGCC
>JAZFRG010000062.1:0-2702 GCA_036445535.1 Sphingomonadales bacterium | reverse complement strand
GTTTTCGCATGCGCGGTCAGGTGATCCATCCATCTGAGTTTATAATCGTACTTCTCGCCCGGAACTGGGTTGCCGTTGGGCAGATAAAGACAGCCGACCCGGACGCCACCGGTGAAGCACTCAATATAGCGGGCCTGTTGGTCTTCCTCGTTGCCGGGCAAGCCTCTCGTTAAGTCTTCGATCGGGAATTTTGAGAGCAGGGCGACCCCGTTATAGCTCTTCTGGCCGTGGGTTTCGATGTTATAGCCGAGCTCTTCGATTTCCATCCTGGGGAAATTTTCATCGAGACATTTTATTTCTTGCAAACACGCGACATCAGGTTTTCGTGATTTTAACCACTCGATAACACGGGGAAGCCGCGCTTTGATTGAGTTAACATTATAGGTTGCAATAATCATTTGATTTTCCCAGCTAGACAAAATTTGATACCATGCTTAGCGTACCCGACTGTTGTTGACCATATAACAAAAATTTTTCGGGGGAAAAATGGTACCAGAAAATACAGGGGAAAAGGTTCCGATCCTGCGCCTGCTTTCAGAAGTGCTGGTGGTCGCCGTGGCGTTTATCTTTTTTGCCCTGGTTATTTCTGTTTTGTTTTTCTTTGTTATGGAAGGCGGGGCTGATATCAGTGCTTTCCAGGATGATCCTGAGGTTCGGGAAGCGATGGATGTGGCAACCCTGTTTGCTGCCCCGCTGGTTATTTTTGCAACTTTAGTGGTCGGCGATGTGCTTCTAAGAAAGCGCCACGTCTCGCTCCGTTCCCTCGGCTTCAAGCGCCCGGAAAGCATTGGTGTTACGATATTTGAGGGCCTCGGCCTGACGGCTATTCTTTTGGCGCTGTGGGTTGCCATTTGGCAGTATTATGAAACCATGAATTTGGGGGTTCCCTATAAATTTATGTTTGTCCTACAGGGTAATGATTTCATATTTTTTTATGCCATGACAGCGGTCGCCTGGGTGGCAGCTGCCTTTGGTGAGGAGGTTTTATTCAGGGGTCTTCTGTTGAACAATTTTAAGGAAATGTTTAGGGGCTCAAAAGCCGGGATCGCCTTTGCGGTAATTTTTCAGGCGATGATTTACAGTTTTCTTCATGTCGGCGAAACCATGGTTCAGTCGGTTCCAGTTTTCCTGACCGGGATAATTTTGGGGGTGGCTTATTTCTTGTTTAACAGAAACCTGTGGCCGTTAATTATTGCCCACGGGATTTTGAATAATATCTACTTCACACTTGTTTACACCAATACCATTGGGTAAAATAAAAACGTGAATTTAATCCCTGACATTTCAAAAGGCCGCGCCATCGGTGAAATTCTTTTGGTGTTATTTTTATTCGTGCTTCTAAGTGGCTTCATTGCAATTTATTACCAATTTGGGTTTGAGGGATTTACCCCTGCGGGCGCGGATTATATCCTCTCAGAGGCGGGGATAAAGGAATTTCAGGTTCCCGGGCTATTAATAACCCCGCTGGGAACAGTTTTTGCCATTCTGGCCATCTATGCCCTGCAAAGGTCCAGAGGCGAAAACCTGCAAACCCTGGGTCTGAGAAAGCCCAAGTCCATTGGCTGGGCGCTGGGTTGGGGTTTAGGAACCATCGTTTTACTTTTCGGCCTTTTGGTTGTGATTGCAAATATTTTACAATATTTTGAACTTTCCCAAAGCGCGGATGACTTTCTTTTTATTCGGGAAAATATCTGGGTTTTCGTTTTTGCCCTGACCGGCATAACCTGGTTCCACGCCGCCTTTGGTGAAGAACTGGTTTTCAGGGGTTTTATCCTCCGAAACCTGACCGTATTAACCGGCGGAACAGGGGTGGGGCTGGCCATTGCAGTGGTTCTTCAGGCGGCTATTTTTGGGGCTCTGCATCTAAATCAGGGGGTCGGCGGGGGGCTCTTAATCTTTATCCTGGCCTTAGCTTTTGGTTGGGTTTTTATAAAAGTTGGCAAAAACCTTTGGCCGGTCATTATTGCCCACGGCCTTTTTGATACCTTCCAGTTCAGTAATCTTTATTTTGGCTGGTTAAACTGAGAAAGAAGTGCCACAGCCACAGGAGCTTTGCGCATTGGGGTTGGTAATTTTAAAATAAGAGCCCACCAGTTCTTCGGCAAAATCAACCTCGGCGCCAATCATATACATCAGGGATGTCGGATCAATCAGAACGGTAATGCCATCCTTCTCAATGGCAATGTCATCGGGTGCCTGGTCTTCATCCAGCTTAAACTCGTATTGAAACCCCGAACAGCCGCCGCCGTTAACCCCAACCCTGAATTTTAGGTTTTCATTGCCTTCCTTCAAGATAAGCGCTTTGACACGCCGGGCGGCGCTTTTGGATACGGTAAAGGGGTCTGGTCGTGCGTTCATGGATCAAGCCTTTTTGTCTGTGTCCTATGTAATACCTCTAAACCCCCTGTCAATGCCAGCTTTATCAAAGCTTGCACAGTTTTTGGCGAAAGGTTAGGTTCACCCTTACTTTTAGGGAATTTGGAAATTATGAACTTTGAGGACATTTTAAAACCCTACGCCTGCAGCGAAAAAAACTGCCGGGGCCGGCTTTATGATGAAGAAGAGAGCCCAACCAGAACCCCGTTCCAACGGGATCGCGACAGGATTATTCATTCCTCAACGTTTCGAAGGTTAAAACATAAGACCCAGGTGTTTGTTTTCCACGAAGGGGATTATTACAGGACCCGCCTGACCCACTCCAT
>JAZFRG010000061.1:0-8898 GCA_036445535.1 Sphingomonadales bacterium | reverse complement strand
CCGCGGTCTTCCCGACTCGTCGGGACGGGTTCACCGCGCTACACTAGTACGGAAGTTATTACGTCAGGAGTTTTTTTGATCTGGAAATGGGGGTGGGCATCCACTACGTGATTGTAGAATACGACTTCATCAAAGCCAAAGGCACCGGGGATAGTAGCATCGTACGGAGCGCCCAAAGCCTTTATAAAAATTTCTACATGGCAGTGGATTTGGCCGGAAATGAATTTGAATTAAAAGTTTTTCATAAGGATTTTGATGGCTGTGGCAGCAATTCCTTTTGTTCGTTCGAGGAATATTTCAGGATCACGATCCCCGACACCTATTTCCGGGAAATGCGTGAAAAAGGGATTACTCTTCGCGCCCGCTCGGAACATGAGGGTTCCCTGGAAGTTTACCTCTACCCCGATTATATCCGGGGGATTTTGAAAAGAATTCAAAATGAGCGTGAAAAACGGGGTATTAACTGACTTTTTACTATTTCTGTGCTAAATAACCATAGTATTTGAAACTTAATGAGGATTGGCTAATGTCCCCTGCCGCTAAAGGCTTTGCCTTTTATATTGTTATTTTAATCCTTCTGGCTTTTGCCTTGAAGTTTATTCCTGGTTTTCCAGTGGGATATATTCCCGGCGATGTTACGACCAATGTAGGCGGACTTACTATTTACCTGGCCTTTGGAACCGCTCTAATCCTGGATTTTCTTTTGATGTTTGTTCTTTACCTTTTTCAGCGCCTTTAAATAAAGTCCTGACCCTAGTTTTTATCATTCCAGCCGGTCCAGCCTGGACCCTTAATGAAGCGGCCAGAGAATTCGCCTGTGGCCTCGCCGTCCTTTAAGACCTGAACCCCATTGACAAAAACGTTTGAGACCCCGGTTGCGTACTGCCTGGGGTTTTCAAAAGTAGCGTGGTCCTGGATCGTTTCAGGATCAAAAATAACCACATCGGCATAATATCCTTCCTTTAGGAACCCACGATCACGGATTTTTAAATTCGTCGCTGGAAATGAGGTCAGGCGCCTGATGGCGTCAGAAAGGGTTAACACACCTTCCTCCCTGACATATTTTCCCAGCACCCGAGCAAAGGTACCGTAAGCTCTGGGGTGGGCCGAATTCCTGGTAAAAATTTCATTATCCGAATAAGCCCCTTCATCGGAATCAAAGGCGACCCACGGTTGGGATATTTTTTTCTGAACATTTTCTTCGGTCATGGAAAAATAAATGACATCCACTCTGGTTTCATCCTCAGCGACAAGATTAAGCGCCGCCTCCACTGGGGTTTCGCCCCTGATTTCGGCCACTTCTGACAAAAATTTGCCAATGTATTGCTTTAAATCAGGGTTTTTAAAACCGACCAGTAAAATGCGTTCGGGGCCAACGTTCACCCATCTATTGGAGGGATTGGTGGGGTCCTTCATTTCAGCAATAATCCGGGGCCTCAGTTCGGGGTCACGAAGCCGCTTGAACCATTCCTCCTGGCCCCCTTCCTGAGTCCAAAGCGGGATCACCGCATTCAGCCCGGTGGCACTGGCAGGGTAGGTATACATGTCAGCAGTAATATCCAAACCCTCGGCGCGGGCCGCCTCAATTCTGGCAAACACCTCTTCAATTTTGTCCCAATTGGGTTTTCCCGAGGCCTTTAGGTGGTAAACCTCTGCTGGAATTCCGGCCTCTTTGGCAATCAGGATCAGTTCATCCAGGGCTTCAAAAATCTGACCGGATTCTGACCTCATATGCGAAATATACATGCCGTCATATTCGCCGGCGATCTTGGCCAAGGCGACCAACTCTTCGGTTGGGGCAAAATTGGCCGGCGCATAAATCAGCGATGAACCAACCCCAAGCGCCCCCTCTTGCATGGCTTGTCTGGTAAGCTCTTGCATTGCCGCCAACTCTTCCTCTGTGGCGGGACGATTTTCATAGCCTACCTCATGAATTCTTAGCGTTGTTGCGCCAACGAACGAGGCAACGTTCATCGCCACCCCTTTTTGTTCAAGGAACGTTAAAAACTCACCCAGGGTGGTCCAGGTGATTTCGTACTGGAAGTCGGTTTGCTGGGATTTAATCAGCACCTTCATGTCCTCACTCCAAGGGCCATAAGACCAGCCTTCGCCAAACACTTCCAGCGTTACCCCCTGTTTTAGATCGGATAATCCCAACCCGTTGACCATTAGGGTTTCCGGGGCCCACGACAACATGTTGATAAAACCTGGGGAAACCGCCATGCCGGTGGCATCTATGACGGTTTTGCCGTCTCTTTCCGAAAAATCCCCAAGGGCAGCAATTTTGTCGCCTATAATTGCAACGTCGGTTAAAACCCCATCCGCACCAGAGCCGTCATAAACAGTGCCATTCAGGATCACGACGTCGTACGCCGGGTTTGCGGCTTCTTCTCCGCAAGATGCCAAAACCAAAATCGAGGTAACGGCAACAATTGCCTTTAAAAAAGATGAAAACATAGTTTCCCCCTCAGAAAAATTTATTTGCTAAAAGCTTCCTGGATGGCATCAAATCCGGCTTTATAAATACCGCTGACCACAGCCTGGGCTTCCTCGGCACTGGCTCCGGTTTTGGGCTCAAAATTGGATGACAATTCCACCATCACTCCATCACCCTCATCCACCACCTTGAGGGTGGCGGAATAAATTTGAACGGGAAGTGGGGAGGATGTTATCGAATAACTGTAGCTCATTTCACTCACCTCATCGAGGGTCTCAACAATCACAGCACCATCCACCAGGGTTAAGGTTCTAACCGCCTCCAGGCCCTCACCCTCGACTGCCGTGCTGGCCACCGCCGGATGCCAATCAAGATCACCAAAATTACCGATTATTGCCCACACATCATCGGCCTTGGCATCCAGTTTCATTGCCAGCTTCAGGCCAATTTTTTCGACCATTACCTCCTTCTGCAAACTTTCGTCACGGATTGCCCGGAACGCTGTGCCAATGTTCCAGTTTGGCCAAGTATCACCGCCGGCGACCTCGGCCCCAACCAGATAATAAAGTTTGGTATCCAGCTCACCGCCGGTCAGATCCCAGGTCGGATCATATTCGTCCGAGGGTTTATGGTAGCGATTGGCGACATAATCATCCGCCTGAGCCTGGCCATATTCGGGGCCGCGCTCAACATGGTCGATGCCGCCACCGGGGTAGATCATTGGCACGCCTTTTTTGGCCAGATTGAAATGGTCGGAGCGGAAATAATAGCCTTTTTCCACGTCCGGATCGGGGGCAAGAACGCGGCCCTGACCGTCGGCAGCAGCCTTCAGATTGCCATCTAATTCCGACATCCCAAACCCGGTAACCACAATATCGTTGGTCGGGCCGATCAAATTAAGCCCATCCATATTAAGTCCCCCGATGGTCTTGTTTAAGGGGAAGGAGGGGTTTTCACTGTAATGCTGAGAGCCCAAAAGCCCTTGCTCCTCAGCGGTTACGGCAACAAACAAGACTGACCTCTTGGGTTTAACGGGCAAGGTTGCAAAGGCCTCGGCGACTTCCAAAAGCGCCGCCGTGCCGGAAGCATTATCCAATGCGCCGTTATAGATATTATCGCCGGTTTCATCGGCCTCGCCGATGCCGAAATGATCCCAATGGGCCATATAAATAAAGACCTCATCAGGGTTTTCAGAGCCCGGAACCAAGCCAATGACATTCTTGGAAAGGGAATGATTAACCGCATTACTGAAGGAAACCGAGGCCGTGGTGTTCATCAGAACCGGCTTAAAGCCTTGCTCTTGGGCGGCTTGGCTCAAAGCCCCGAGATCCAGTCCTGCCTTGTTAAAAAGTGCCTCCGCCGTTTCGCCAGTGATCCAGCCCTCGGACTTGGTTCTGGACATATTGCCATCAGCAGATTCCAGGTAAAAATTCTGGCCCGACCAGCCGCCCCTGACCACCGACCAGGGGTACCCGGCAGCGCCGGTTTCATGGATGATGATCACGGCATCGGCGCCTTGCTTGGCGGCTTCTTCATATTTATAGGTCCAACGCCCGTAAATGGTCATGGCATTTCCGGTAAACATATCATCATTCTGGGTCGCGTAGCCTGGATCGTTGACCAACATAACCGCGGTCTTGCCGGTCATGTCCACACCCGCATAGTCATCCCAGCCATATTCCGGGGCGACAATGCCATAGCCAACAAAAACCATTTCGCTGTCGGCAATATTGATGTCTTCGACAACGCGGCGCGTCAGGGCGACATAATCATCCATATAGGTCAGCGAGATATCCTCGCCCTCACCGCCAGAAAATGTCAGCGTTTGATTGGCATCGGCGGTAATATCCACCAACGGCACATCCTGGTACCAACTGCCGTTATTACCCGGCTCCAAGCCGTATTTGATAAATTCATCTCTGATATAGGCCACAGTGATTTCTTCACCCGGCGATGAAGGTGCCCGGCCCTGAAATTCATCCGAAGCCAGGATTTTAATTTTTGCATGAAGGTCCTCGGCCGTGATGCTATCAATCCCGGTCGCTGGCGGGGTTTGATCACAGGCGGCTAGTCCAAGTAAAAGGGCTGTCCCAAGTAAAAGTTTCTTTTTCATTTTTTTCCTCCCAAATGATTTACTGTTTTGCTGCAAAGTCTTCCACGGCGCGCCAAACCCTTAGAGTATTTTCGCCAAGAATTTTTTTAATATCGGCCTCTGAATAACCGCGGCCCAAAAGGCCTTCAATAAGATTTGGATAGGCGGAAACATCCTTGAGCCCTATTGGTAGGCTGTCACCTACCCCATCAAAATCAGAGCCAATGCCTACGTGGTCAACGCCCGCAAGATCTACGACCCGATCAAAGTGATCCAGAACCTGATCCATCGAGGCATAGGGGTATCCGTCCTCGCCAAAAAATTCGACCCGGAAGGCGGCCTCAACCTCTGGCGTGCCTTCCAACTCATTATCAGCCAGGTAGATATTCCAAGCCGTGAAATAACCGGACTGATTGGACTTTTCGGTGAGGAAGGGTGATCCAAAATTAATCATAATTACCCCGCCCGCGTCCGCCAGAGCCTTGATCATGTCATCATCCATATTGCGCTCAAAGCCTGGCGTAAAGTGCCGGACCGAAGAATGGGAGGCAATCATTGGCGCTTTTGAAATCGCCAGGGCATCCCAAAAGGCTTCATCAGATACATGGGAAATATCGACCATAATGCCCAGCCGGTTCATCTCTGCAACAACCTCTTCGCCGAACGGGCTAAGCCCACCCCAACGTCTGTTTTCGTCATAGGAACTATCTGAAATATGGTTGCTTAGGCTATGGGTTAAGGTGATGTACCTGATCCCCCGGTTATAAAAATGCTCTAAAGTTGCCATATCGCCAGCAATGGGCGAGCCGTTTTCCATCCCCAAGGGAAAAGAGATTAAGCCATTTTCAAAATTAGTTTCGACTTCGGCCACTGAATACGCCAGGGCGAATTTCCCCGGCGCATTTGCCACAACCTCTTCGACCATATCGATTAACTTGTTGGCATTTGCTGTGGCTTCGGCGCCATCACCCAAGGCGGCTGGCGTGTAAATCGACATGAAGGGCGCATTCAGGCCGCCAGCTCGTGCCCTTGGATAATCAAAATCCCCGGCATCTGTAGCCTTGCTAATATCCACCCAACCCTCTTCCAGCCGGTAAGGGACATCAATATGGCCATCGGTGATAATGGTCTCCTGAGCAATCTGATTTGCCAACGCTTCTTGATCCACCACACCTTCCTGCCCGCAAGCACTTAAGAACGCCAAGGCCCCAAGGCCTAAATATAAATTTAGTGGTTTCATTTTCTTTGGTTTTCCCTTTTTCCCAGTCCTCAAATCAGATGCGAAAACGCAGACTTCCACCACCCAGCCAAAAGGTCAACCCTGATTGAATAACGGTTTGTTAAATTTATTGTTAGAAAATGCTTTTCCAATTAACTATAGTAGCTTAGACGAGAGATGAGACTCTCGGGGGGACGATTAGTGAACTGGAAAAAAGAACTCGATAAAAAGGACGAAGAGGACGCGCTTGCCCCTCCGACCATGTCTACAGAGGATAAATTTAATGTCCTCAGTTCGCCCTATTGGATTTTGGTTTTTATTCTTTTGGCCACCCCGCTTTTTGTCATGCTGACCCTGATTGGCAATCAGATCCAGGTTCAGGGCACTTCGCCCGAGCAGGTTTACGCCTTTAATGCCTTGTTTGCAGGAATTATGGCTGACCTGTTTTTAAGGCGCTGGCTGTTTGTCTCGCTGGTGATCATTCGAACGCCCAAGGTACCCTTTATTCTTTTCTGGGTGGTGGCATGTTTCTTTGTTTATGCCTTCGAGCCCTTTGGAGCCATCACCCGGTTTATTTAAAAAAATCCTGGGCGTCCAAAAGCGTAATATCGTCGCGCGCCCGAAGCTCCTGCATAAACCAGTATTTGTGGGAAGCACCAAAGGTGATTAAAATCCTTTTTCCTTTGAACATTTCATCTTGAAGGACTTTCGCGATTAAACGGTAATGGCCGGCATTGATGTTTTCCCATCCGCCTGGGCCCAATTCATCGTTGAAATGTTTGTCATAGGGTTCCCAGCCTGCCTTTTGGATGGCATCGTATTCATCAGAATGAATAAACAGGGGGTCATCGCCCCTATTTCCAATCGCCTCAGACATGTTTCGCCTGGCCGTACGGTTGGCCTTCCACTCCGCGGCCCGGGTTGGATCCTTTTCAATTGCGTCCAGCGCCCGGCTTCGATAGCGGTTCATAAAGGTGTTCCAGGCTGCCCCGCCCCTGACCTCAAAATCCATTTCATTGGTCAGCGGGAAAACCACCGAGACATATTCCGGGAAAACGCTGACGCGGCGCTCCCTTACAACACCGTTTTCATGGAAGCCCTTAAAGGCCTCGTCCAACCGGTTGGGAGGGATTTCAGCGATAATGATGTCGGGGTTTATTTTCCTTATGGTGTCACGGACAACTTCAAGTGAGTAGCTTTCGCTGGTTTCGTGGCCATCGTGGATCATGCCCAAGACAACAACTTCGTTGGGCACGCCGCCCATGGTTTTAAGGGTTAAGGCCAGCGGAATCACAGATAACGTGTTTGAGCCCTCAGAGGCAACATAAAGGGTGTGATCGAAAATCCGCATGACAATAGGAATTTCCCCAACCTCAATGTTCTGGCTGACGGCCATTTTATCCAGATTAATCACCGAAATTGTCGTGCCCCTGGAATTATTGACAAAGGCGTAGGTTTCATCTGGGGAAACAGCAACCGAAAATGGCCGGGGGCCAATTCCTTCCGCCACTTCACCAACTACTTTAAATGAAGCGGTATTGATAAATTGCACCTTATCGTCGCCGCCGCAGGTAACAATATAACTAACTTCATCGCGGGTCAGGGACCCGCCTAAGGGCTCATCACAAACTGCAACTTTTGTAACCTCTTCGCCGTTTAAAAGATCAATAACCGAAACCGTGTCTTCATCCCGATTGGGAATAAAGGCCAGAACCCCGTCATGGGTAACATCGGCCGGATAGGGGCGTTTGCCGGTTGGGTAGGTAGCAATCAGTTCATTTTTGCTGCGGTCAAAAACGCTAAATTTATCTGCCAACTCACTGACGATGTAGGCCAAATCCCCACCCTGGTCGGGGTTATAAAGGCTGGGCCCACTGCCCACCCGCCAGGTTTCTCCGGTGGGGTTACCCTCTTCATCCAAAAGGTGGAGATAATCGCCCCGAAAAGCAGACACCAGCCAGCCACCCCTGGCCTTCACCAGATCAAGCGGAACGTCGGGGGCGGCCCAACGGGCAGTTATGGTCATGGTATTTAAATCAAGCAGTTCAATAAAATCATCCCCGGCGGCAGCTATAAAAAGCGTATCACCAACTTTTTGCATGCCATGGGGATTAGTCCCGATGGGAACCGTTTCGGTGACTTCGAAGACTAGATCGGCTAACTCACCGGACTCTGAAATCTGGTTTTCCTGACAACCAAAAAAAAGAAACGAAACGACAAATAATAATTTTTTCATGGAACCCTCTTTTTGCAATGTGGCGGGAATATTGCCACGTTTTAACTCCTTGCGCAAAATCAAAAGAAAAGGGGGTTGGAAAGTCTTTGGAAAGCCCCTACCTTTTTATTGGAAAAAAGACCGGAGCGCAAAATTTGGCGCAAGAGAGCGAGGGGGAAATTTTTCTTTTAACCATTCCAAACCTTTTGGGGTTTGCCCGAATTTTAGCGGGCCCTTATGTTGCCTATTTGCTGTGGCAGGGGCAGTACGAATTTGCCTTTTGGATATTCCTGGCGGCCGGACTTACCGACGCCATTGATGGTCCGATTGCCAGAAAAATGGGCACTGCAAACGAATTCGGTCTTTACCTGGATCCTATAGCTGATAAGTTTTTTATTAACATCATCTATATTGCCCTGCTGATCCTTGGATTTTTACCCAGCTGGATTGTTATTTTGGTATTTTTTAGAGATTTTCTCATTTCCAGCTGCATCCTGCTTTCCAAGGCCTTTAAGCTGGAGTTGTTCGTTAAGCCAGCGCGGTTAAGCAAAATCAATACCGGGCTGCAAATTGCCCTGGCGGCGCTAATCATTGGCGGCAAGGCCTTTGGCCTTCCGCTCGGCGAAACCATCCGGTGGTTGATGTACCTAATGGCGGCGACAACCTTTGTCAGCGGCGGTCAGTATCTGGCGCGTTGGCTGGGAATCAGGGTCTGAGCCCAATTACCGATGAGGGCTGTGCCACAGCCAAAATTGGTCAGACCAAGGAATAAGAGAAGAAAAATAGCCATCTATTTGAAGCGCTTTTGACAAAGGTCTGGCCGATTTGCGCGTGGCCCTTAAAGGGTTGGCCTGAAAAGTCATTAAAATACGTCGAAAATACGCGCCGATATCCTGTATCGCCTTTGTTTTTCTCCTGTTTTACTGGCTTTTCAG
>JAZFRG010000060.1:0-7183 GCA_036445535.1 Sphingomonadales bacterium | reverse complement strand
CATGTCGCCAGTGGCAACCCCAATCACAGCACCATCATCGTTAAAAAGAACCTCGGCGGCGGCAAAACCCGGGTAAATTTCAACCCCCATGCTTTCCGCTTCTGAGCCCAACCAACGGCACAAATTGCCCAGCGATAGGGTATAAGCCCCTTTGTTGTTCATCAACGGGGGCAGCAGAAAATGCGGGATTTCGGTTTTGCTGTTTTCCTTTAAAATCCAGTGGTGGTTTTCGCTGACAGGCACTCCCATCGGCGCGCCCTTTTCTTTCCAGTCGGGGAAAAGTTCATTCATGGCAATCGGGTCAACCACCGCACCCGATAAAATATGGGCACCAATTTCAGAGCCTTTTTCGAGGACACAAACCGAAACCTCGGTGCCTTTTTCAGCCGCCAATTGTTTGAGCCGGATTGCCGCCGACAACCCAGCCGGGCCACCGCCAACAATCACGACATCGTATTCCATACTTTCGCGGTCCATAGGTCCTGGTTTTCCTTAATCCAGCTGATCTTTTGTATACTGCCAATTTATGCCCATAAAAAGACACCCTGGTCAATGCGGCCAAAGGGTAATTTTTAGCTTTTTTTGGATATGACTTGGGGCTTTTATTTGGTAGGGAGAGTAAAGGAAAATCATGACCCAAAATAATGAAAATTTAAGCGATGATCTGAACGCGCTCAGCTGGCAGGTTGATATGGGTATTGATGAGGTTATTTCCGAAAAACCCATAAACAGGTTTGAGCCTGCCAAAAAAGCGCCGGCCAAAAAAGCGGTCGCAAGGCAGCCCGAAAGACCCGCCATTATCAAACCTGATATGGTCAAGCCAGCGAGCCCGACTATCGCTGAGGCCGATGCCGAAACCCTGGCGGCAGCCGCCAATTCCCTTGAGGAACTTGAAAAAGTTATCCAGGATTTTGAGGGTTGTTCCTTGAAAAAAACCGCCATGAATACGGTTTTTGCACGAGGCGATGTCTCTTCAAAACTAATGCTCATCGGCGAAGCACCGGGCGGCGATGAAGACCGACAGGGCAAACCCTTTGTTGGCGCTTCGGGGAAATTACTGGATAAAATGATGGCCGCTATCGGCCTTGAGGTCGACAGCGGTTATTACATTTCCAACATTTTGCCATGGCGGCCGCCGGGCAACCGGAAACCCACCCCGCAGGAACAAACCATTTGTTTGCCTTTTATCAAACGCCATATTGAGCTCGCCGACCCTGACCTTTTGGTCTTCCTCGGCGGCACCGCTGTCAGCGCCCTTTTAAACATCAGCGATGGCATCACCCGGGTGCGCGGCCGCTGGTACAGCTACCCGGTTGGCAAAAAGACCATCCCGGCGATGGCAACCTTCCACCCGGCCTATTTACTTCGCCAACCCCAATTGAAGCGGCAAAGCTGGCAGGATCTTCTTGAAATTAAGGCCAAACTTCGTGGCTGACATTAGACTCATTGAGTGTTATGATTCTCAGCATAACCCCCTGATGAGAAGGCTTTGAAACGTGTTTCAAATAAAGCCCTTTAGAATTTTTACCCTGCCCCTGATGATCGCTTTAGCGACCTTCTTTTTAGGCTTTGGGGAAACCTTGGCCGAGACCAAACCCACCGATGATTTTCAAATCCAGCTTTTAAGCGCCGAGGACATCCAGCTTTATAAAGACATTTATGAACTCCAAGAGAATGGCAAATGGGATGCCGCGGATAAGCTCATCAAACAACTTTCTGATCCGATCCTTATGGGCCATGTTCAGTTTCAACGCTATATGCACCCCAATAAATACCGCTCAAGCTTTAGAGAATTATCAAACTGGATGAGCTCCTATGCCGACCTTCCCGGGGCAAAACGGATTTACCGGTTGGCCAGAAAACGCCAGGGGTCTGCGCGGACCCCCAAAAGCCCTGTGCCACTGGTGGCGGGCGACGGCAATGGAAACGGCGCAACCAAGACAGCAAAACCCCGCGACCGGCGGAAAAAATCGGATCGCGCCGCCCTGAAACGTTTTAACAGCCGCTTTTCGAGAGAAATTTTTCGCAACAATTCGGGTCGCGCAGAAAAACGCCTTTGGGCCTTTGAGGCAAGGGGAATTTTTACCCCCGAAGAATTTGTCGAGGGCCTGACTGATCTTTCCGAAAACTACTTTTTTAACGGCGATGATGAAAAAGCGGTTGCGTTGGCAACATTGGCGGTGGAACTTTCCCCCGAACATCTAACCCAGGCCAACTGGATTGCCGGCATTTCTGCATGGCGGGCAGGTTTATGCCAGGTCGCGATCCCCCATTTCACAAACCTTGCCCTGGGCGAAGTTGATTATCCTATGATCCAATCAGCCGGGGCCTTTTGGGCGGCGCGCAGCCACCTGGCCTGCAAGCAACCTGAAAAAGTCGATGAACTTTTGCGCCTCGCGGCAGAGCAGAAATATACCTTTTATGGCCTGATAGCGGCCCGGCAACTGGGCTATACCCCTGATTTTTCCTGGGAACAGCTGCCGCTAGACTATGAAAATTATCTTGAGCTTGCAAATCAGATTGGTGCCAAACGCGCCATTGCCCTGGCTGAAGTCGGAAGACATGATCTCGCCGATGAAGAGCTTCGAATGGTCTGGAACCGCCGCCAATACGATGACTACAAGGATATTATTGCACTGGCCTCCAGGCTTGACCTGCCCGCCACCCAGGCGCTTTTGGCCCGGGGTTCTGAAAACCCTGAGGAAGTCCCGGACAGTGCTTTCTTCCCGGTCCCGACTTGGGAACCGGTCGGCGGCTTTAAGGTTGACCGCGCTTTGATGCTTGGCTTTATGCGTCAAGAATCGCACTTCCTGCCAAGGGCCCACAGCGGTGCCGGGGCTTACGGGCTAATGCAGCTGATGCCCTCTACCGCCAGCTTTATCACCGGCGACAGAAGTCTCAGATGGTCAGGGAAATACAAACTGCTCATACCTGAAGTGAACCTTGGCATCAGCCAGACCTATATGCTGAAACTTTTCCGGGACAATGTCACCGACGGCAATCTTTTGAAGTTTGCAACCGCCTACAATGGCGGGCCGGGCAATCTGGGACGCTGGGAAAACCGCTTTGAATATAACCAGGACCCGCTTTTGTTTATTGAAATTATTCCATACCGCGAGACTCGAAATTTTATTGAAAAAGTTTTGGCCAACATGTGGATTTACCGGCTTCGGTTTGGCCAGCCAACGCCCAGCCTGGATGCCGCAGCCTCCGGGGCCTGGCCAATTTATGAACGGCTTGACCTGGAATTTGCAGATGCTTTCGAGGAAGAACCCAAAACGGTTGCAACGGGGGGGTCCTAGAATGCCGGGGGTGGATGAAAACCGAACATTTTTGCCGGTAAGTATCGCCATTATGACGGTTTCTGACACCCGGACCCCTGAAAATGATAAGTCGGGCAACGTTTTAAATAAGAAAATTGAGGAAGCCGGGCATATTGTTAAAGCCCGAACCATCGTTCCGGATGATATCGCTAAAATCACCGGCCAACTGAAAATCTGGATTGATGACCCCGAAGTCGACGTAATTATTTCCACCGGCGGCACCGGGGTCACCGGTCGCGATGTTACCCCTGAGGCTTTTAAATCCCTGTATGAGAAGGAAATTGAAGGCTTCGGCGAACTTTTCCGGATGCAGAGTTACCAGCATATTGGCGCTTCCACGATCCAGTCCCGCGCCACCGGCGGGGTTGCCGGGGGTACCTATTTGTTTGCCCTGCCCGGTTCTCCGGGGGCGTGTCGCGATGGTTGGGAAGGGATTTTAAAGGACCAACTCGACAGCCGTTTCATGCCCTGCAACTTTGTTGAACTCATGCCTCGCCTTAAAGAACATCTGAAATGAGACGCTAAAAATGATACGAGCAATGACCCCTTCCGACTGGCCCTCAGTCAGTCATATTTATAAGGAAGGGATCAAGACCGGCGTTGCCACTTTCGAGAACGAAGTTCCACCCTATGAAGACTGGGATAAAGCCAAACTAGAATTTGGCCGGCTGGTCTTTGAAAACGGCCAGGGCCAGGTGGTGGGCTGGACGGCGCTTAGCGCCGCCTCAGACCGCTGCGTTTACGGCGGCGTCGCTGAGGTGATGGTTTATGTTTCCGAAAAGGCGCGCGGCATGGGCGTTGGCTCCAAACTTTTGGAAAAACTTATTAAAGACAGCGAGGAAAACGGCATCTGGACCTTGCAAGCGGGGATTTTCAAGGAAAACGAAGCCAGCATCTATATCCACCGTAAAGCCGGTTTCAGGATCGTCGGCACCCGCGAAAAACTCGGTAAAATGGGCGACACCTGGCACGACGTTATAATGCTTGAAAAGCGCAGTGGTAAATTTAGGGTTTAGGGGTTTATATCCCCTCATGATTGCATTAATCAGGAAATGTTCTATTATCAATCAAGGTAATGGTTTTGAAAATAGTTTTACGGGATCTCTTTTGAAAAATTTCATACATATATGTTTGGGAATTTTTGTTTTCTCGACCCTCTTTACGGGTTCAGCAAACGCTGGGGCTAAGGAATTTCTACTTGGATTTAACGCCAATTTAGCCCTTGCCGAAGAAAATACCGAAGAAAACGTAGAAGGTGAAAAGTGCCTGGATCATCTGGGGGTAGTCTATGCTGTTACGAATGTTGATAAGCGCTCTGATATCACTCAGGAATGGATGGAAAGCTTGAATATTTGTGCCCATAGGACAAATGCCCCGGCACCTGAAACGCTGGAAACCAATTTTGGTTTAACAGAAATTTCTTCAGCGAAGGACTATAAGAAAGTTGCCAAGGTTTTAAAAAATGCCGCAACCGCACGGAGTGGCTATTCGCAAATTTATGTCCCTGGGTTTAACAACGTTTCTGGTTTTACAATGCCAGTAAAAACCAGCGCATCAAGCACGGGAGACCCTGTTGCGCAATACTTGCTGGGTTACATTTACGCCAATGGCTTGACCGGCAAGGTTAAGACAGAAAAGGCAAAAAGAAATTTAGAACGCGCCGCTGCACAGGGACACCCCCAGGCACGCGAGCTACTTGATGAAATTGAAAACAACTCTGATTAGATTAAAAGAAAAAGAACCGTGGCCAAGAGAACTAGCTTATGAAAAACATTGAACGGATAGGTTTGGGTGGATTGGGATTGGTTGTCCTAGTTTTTGCGGCCAATTATTTTGGTTGGTTTAATAGTTCTCCAGTTCTGGAAAGCCCCGTTCAAGCCGCTGAACCCATTGAAGCGGAAAGCGAAAAGACTGAGGGAGAGGCCACTGATGAGCAGGAATACCCTGATGAAATCAAAGGCATTGTTGATCTAACCCTTACCCTTCACTACATCGAGAACAATTCTGACAGCCTTGAGAAAAAAACCTACATACTACGAAGCGACAGTAGGGAAACCGTTTTGTCCATCCCGGAAGCGTATATTAAATACCGAGTGCCTTGGACCAAGAATGATTTTGAAAATTCAAAAGATTTGGAGTTTTATCAAAGTTTTACTTTTGAAGATTTTAAGGGAAAATTTAGATACTTGGTTCTGGAAATGCGTCTTCCAGATCTTCGTCCTGAAAAAATTGCGCTGGGTGAGGACAAGGAAAAAGAGGCTAAGGGTGAATATGACCCCCTCGTAGCAGGGCATAATTACATTTTACTCAAGTTGACAGCCGGTAACAGAAACGGAGCCTTAATTGGCTTAAACAGGATGAAGAATGAAAACCACTACGAGTTTTCAGGCGATAATAATAATTTCTATGGTTTGCTTAGCATGGGGCGCCGGCTAAATAAAAATCAAGACGGGGAGTGGGTAATTCCTCCTCGTGCAATGCACATTTTTTACTGGCCAGCCGAATGGGATGAGGAAGGGGGGATGTATTTTGAGTGTCTTGCATTGAAGGAATTTCCAAATAGCAGGTGCCAGGCCAAACGAGATTATTCTAACCGGATTTTCGTTGACTACATGTTTTACAAAAATTATTTGCCGATATGGAAGTTCATCGACCAGGGGGTGGTTAGTTTTATTGATTCGATGGTTGTGGAAGAGCGAGATTTTGGAAATTAAAAAAAGAAATCAGTAAATCAAGAATAATAATTGTGTATGTAGAAAAGAATTAATTCATTCCCATATACCCTTCATGACAGACAAACCTTTACTTGAAACCCAAACCGCTGAAGAGACTTCGGACGGTGAAGGGGTATCCATTCGCCGCTCATTGGGCCTAAGGCCCAGCCGCTGGCACGATCCATTTTTGTTATTGGATGAATTCTACTCAAATGGCCCGGATGCCGGGCCCGGTTTCCCCGACCATCCCCACAGGGGATTTTCGACGCTGACTTACATGATTAAGGGCCACATGAACCACGCCGATAACAAGGGCAATGCTGGCCGCGTCGGTCCTGGCGGGTTTCAGTGGATGACCGCTGGCAAGGGGATTATCCACTCTGAGCGCCCCGAGGTCGAAGAAGACGGCATGCGCGGGATGCAGCTTTGGGTCAATTTGCCAGGCAGCTTAAAAATGCGCGAGCCATTTTATATCAACGGCGAAGCCGAAGATGTCCCGGAAGTAAAGATTGACGGCGGAAGCGTCCGGGTTCTGGGCGGGAAATTTGAAGGCCAGACTGGCCCGATTACCGATGACGTCACCGAGCTGGTTTATTTTGATGTACAGTTGGAGGGGAATGGTACCTTTTCAGCCCCCCTTCCAGAAGGACATAATGCGCTTTTTTATACGATTGATGGTGAAGTGGAATATACCGCCTCAGACAAAGGCCCCCTGCCCGCTTATACGCTTGGGCTTTTGGATAAGGGAGAACAGGTCAAATTCAAGGCGGGTTCGGGGGGCGCGCGATTCGTTTTAATTGCCGGAAAACCCTTACGTGAGCCGATCGCCCGCCACGGCCCTTTCGTGATGAACACCCGGGAAGAAATCGAAAAAGCAATTTCTGACTATCAAGGTGGTCTTTTTTAGGGTTTCAAGCCGATTTTCTTAAAAAAGCGACGAACTGTGCCTTTTTTTCGACGAAATTATATTATTAACTCTTGAAATATTATTTCAACGTACTAAATGAAGCGCGTGAGACGATGAGTGGCTAACAATTTGCCACCTGGTTTTAAGAAAACCGACTTAAAACGGTAAAAAAGCGAAGGTAAACAGCACCTTATACGTATTACTTATTAAAGAGCGAAGAAAAGGAAGACCTCTTATGT
>JAZFRG010000059.1:0-3857 GCA_036445535.1 Sphingomonadales bacterium | reverse complement strand
TTAATGCAGGGCTATTCTGAAGGCGCCAGTTTTAGCCGCGCCTTTAAACGCTGGGCCGGGGTCACCCCCAGTGAATACCGTTCTTTGTCCTTTGAGGAGGAGATTCATAAAAAAATTTAGAGGTTCTCCTTGAAAACTTTTAATTTTTTCCTTTCCTAGGAACGAAGGTTTGGGAACTTCCTTGATGTTTAAACCCTGTTTCAAATTGCGTGCATAACTTCACTTTACCCAGCCCGATTTAAATAAATTTATTTCCCTTAAACTCTTTCTAAAAGGGTCTCACTATGTTGATGATGGCATAATCAGATTTGAAACGCCTGGTCGCGCTCAGGTCATGTATCCAGCTGGCCATAACAGTCAGCTTGCCTTTGCCAAATTTTGGGACCCACATTAAGGAAGGCCCAATTCCCACCGAACTTCCCTTAAACGACCCGAGGATTGCACCGGTGCCAGAATCACCAGAAATCTGGGTGTAGTAATAACCCTTTAAACCAATCGCGAATGTTGCAGACAAGAACCGGTTCACCATGAAATCAATGTGAAGTTCGGTGCCTGTTTTGTATTTGGTTGACTTGTTCTGGGCATTGGCCATGACCCCGGTTACCACTGAAATTTCAAGACCCTTGGCCGGGTCCATCCAGGTTATAGCCAGAACTGTATCGAAGCTCCAATAATTGCGACCGATGTTGACCACGTCATTAACATCATATTTCCCTGTCGGCGCGAAGATCATTTCATAGAATTTAATATGGACTTTTCCCTGGTGCCAATAAAACGATGCCGGGATCAAAATTGTGTCGCCAATATTGAAACTGGTATCTTTGGCAAAAAAGTTTCCCATCTGGGTGGCAATCGTGGTTTTTAAATGAGCATACCCGAAGGGAACAAAGGCACCCATGGCAAAGCGTGCGCCGAGAACCGGCTTTTTGAATGTGTAAAGGCTACCCACCATGTCGATAACAGCAAAAGTATCAAGGTTCAGGTTAACCTGGCCCTGCAAAATTGCCTGGTTCACCTGGCCGTCATAAAATAGGGTATAGTTTACAAGAGTGAACCCGGGTTCAGGGGCAATGGCCACGGCAAAGTCACCATAGGCACCAGGGAAATAACTGCTGTCCGCCCCTTCGGAGGCCTCAGCGTCCAGGGGTGACATCAGACCAAAGAGCAGAAAAATGAAAAAACCTTTTGTCAAAAAATATGCCACTGAGTTTTTAACGGGTTTCTTAATTTTCATAATCATTTCCTTTTCTCCTTCCGAATTCACTTTTTGAGTAGTTCAATCAAAAAAACAAAAAGGTATTTTTCAAATCATTTTTCCATTAATTACCTGGGCCTTCTGTTTGAAGGCACAGTCGGAAGTTGAACCGGACGCGGTGGTCTGGCGCCGGGCGGCCGTGAACCCGGCGGACGATACCCCGGTGGACCAACCCACCCGGGGTACCTGGAGCGATAATAAGGATAATATCCACCGCCCCAATATCCGCCGTAAACAACAGTGGCGCTGGTGGAGACATTGGCTGGGGTGTAACCCTTGCTACAGCTGGCCAGTCCGAGCAACAAAAGGGAGGCTGCTGTGAATAAAAATATTGGGGTTCTAAAACCTCGCGACTTGTTTACTTTTAGCTGGTTCATGATCCAAACTCCCATTCTATGATTGCAAATATAGCCCCCCCTGGATCTTCAAGGATGGCAACACTATCGGCGGCCTTCAGACGCTCCGCGGGGGTCAGGACTTTGGCCCCATGGGCTAAGGCTTTTGCAACGGTTTGGGTTAGGTTTTCAACGCGGATGTAGGGTAGCCACCCCGCGCCCCCGCCTTTATCGATATTTTGAACAATTCCAGCGCGGGCGTAGCCATCACTGGCCAGAACATAATCTATCAAACCCTCGGTTTCCCAATTATCCAGAATGTCATAACCAAGGAAGGTATAAAACTCGGCGGCTTTTTCCGGGTCATCGGACCATAACTCTATCCATATCCATTCACTAAAAGAGGCGGCAAAGTCCTCCGGGTCGCCACTGGCAGAGCGCATAATACCGATTGGTGCCCCTTCCGGATCTGCCACCACAGCATGGCGGCCCCTTTGTTCAATAGTAACCGGCTCAATAATGACCTTCCCGCCGCCCTCCAAGACCAGATCAACAGTTTTGTCAGGATCGAGAACCGAAAAAAATCCCAGCCATAGGGGTTTATTTTGGTCCGAGGGTTCACGGGAATCCGTAACAATTCCCCCAATCGCCCGGCCATCAAGGTAGATTACCTTGTAATCAGCGGTAATATCCTGAAGTTTCCAGCCAAAGACTTCCCCATAGAAGGTCGAAACCAATTCAATATCCTCGGTGACCAAGTCCGCCCAAATAAATTTACCTGGAATATATTCATGGGTGGCTGGCGATGAAATCGGAGGAAGATCGCCAACCACCCTTTCTTGGGATTGGCCGTTGAGGGGAATTAAAATTAAGACCAATGCCCATAAAAATTTTATTTTATTTTTCATCTTTTTCTTCTCTGTTTAAAACGGATTAAAAATAATTCACCCGGGTTTCCATCCGGGGCATCGCTTTACGGATTATGTCAGTCATTGGAGCGTTTTGGCTGCTTGGGTTTATTACGCCCCTTATTTCCCTATTGGATCCAACCAAAAAGGGGAACCTACCGGACATTTGTAGTTAAATTAAAAGGAGCTTTCTTGACATTTCCCGCCACGGCTAAAAATAAGTTTCATTAAAATGGGATTGGTAAGATTTTTTTCGTTTGGCGCAAAATATCAAGAAAGGCCTTTTTAAATTTATTATAAATCGACAGTCGGCTTGCCCCTTTGGGTTGGCTCTAAAAAAGAAAATATAGAGAGAAGCCATGAAATTTTTATTGAAAACAGCTGTTGCAACAGTCGCATTAATAATCCTTGCCATAGCAGGTGCAAGCATGGCGGGGAGCCAACCGGCTGCTGGCGAAAAACCTTCGGTGGAATTGACGCGTGATCAGGTCCAGGAGATCGTTCTTCGTTCCTACCAATATGTCGCGATGTATAACGTCAACAACAAGTTCGCAATGGATCCAAACAACCCTATGAGTACTGGCGGCTGGAATCGGGTCAGGGCGAACACAACGCTGGCAGATCATACACTCGAGGCGCTCGCACGTCCCAACAACGATACGCTTTACGTGGCCGCAATGCTCGATCTCCGTGCAGAGCCGGTTATTTTGGAGGCGCCGGCGTTCGACTCAATATATGTATCGCTGACGGCGTCGGGGTACGACCACTACGTTAGCGTTCTGTTGTCGACGCGACTTGGCGACTTTTCGAAACCGTCTCGCGTTCTTTTTTATACCAAACGGACCACTGGATATTCGGGCGAACCGGTCGACGGCATTGACAAGGTCGTCGAGATGAGTGGCGACTTTATAGAGGTTACCTATCGCGTCATGCCGCACCTCAACGACCCGGCACGCCTGCAACGCAATCTGGACGCCATGCGGGCAATCAAAGTCAAGACACTGTCAGAGTATAAGTCCGTCAATGACGCCAAAACCCATTTTGCACCCTGGGTAAGCCCGTCCGGGATATCCACCAATCTTGATGAAAAACGTGCCAACGCGGAGTTCCCCGAATTTGGACAAACCGATTTCGATGTCTTCGAGAATAACCTGCTGGAGGTCATGCAGTTCGTCTTTAACCACACGACCTTCGATCCGAGCAACGAACTCAACCGAAGGCTCATCGAGGTCTACAAGCCTCTTGGCGTTGCCCCTGGACGTTCCTATGACCCGACCCGCGTCGCTGATATCGACGGCGCCCTGTTCCGCGAGGTGGCCGAATCGACTGCCTCGCGCCAACTGGCAAGGATGAACGACC
>JAZFRG010000058.1:0-3713 GCA_036445535.1 Sphingomonadales bacterium | reverse complement strand
TTAAACCTCTTGGGGCCGGGCACGGCGCACGCAGACCGCAATGTCCTGATGGACATCGAGGCCAAATACCCCGGCTATACCCACATCGCGCTCCGGGTCGGCTCGCTGGATGACGCCCGGGCGTTTTTTGAGGAAAATGGCATTGAGATTACCGGCAGCTTTTCGTTCAAGGATTTAAGCGCGATTTTTGTCCGCGATCCCGATGGAAATGTCATCGAGTTTGATGAATACGCCGGCGATGAGCCGGAAACCCGAAAAAACAGCCCCGGATACGAAGCGCACCCTTAACCGTTAGCGGTGCTCAGGGTTGGGCGCATCAAAGCGGCAGCCGGCATCCCAGCCGGTCCGTTGGTTGCCGTGGGCGGGGATACCGCCAGCGTCTTTCAGCATCCGTGCCATGTGCAGGAGATTCCAGGTCATAAAGGTAGTGTTCCTATTGGTGAAATCGTTCTCTGGCCCGCCTGAGCCTTCATCCAGATAGGAGGGGCCGGGACCGGCTTCACCGAGCCAGCCAGCATCGGCCTGCGGCGGGATGGTATAGCCGATGTGCTGGAGCGCAAATAAAATGCTCATCGAACAATGTTTGGCGCCGTCCTCGTTGCCGGTGATCAAACAACCGCCAACTTTGCCGTAATAGGCGTATTGCCCGGCGTCATTCAGATCGCCAGAGGTGGAATAAAGCCGCTCAACGGTTTTGGTGCAGATTGAAGATTTTTCACCAAGCCAGATCGACGAGCCGATGACCAGAATATCTGCCGCCTTTACCTTCTCATAAATTCCCGGCCAGTCATCCTTGTCCCAGCCCTGTTTGGTCATATCAGGATAAAGTCCGTAGGCAATATCGTGATCGACCGGGCGAATAACCTCAACCGCAACGCCGTTTTTTTCCATGATTGCCCGGGACATCCGGATCAAACCTTCGGTGTGCGACCTCTCGGGCGAGCGTTTCAGTGTGCAGTTCAGAAACAAGGCTTTTAAGTCGGAAAAATCTGTCTTGTTGGTTGAACACAGATCGATCTGTTTTTTGGTTAAGACCATAACGTTCCCTTTCTAGTTTGCGTTTTCAATTTCGTTAAGTTCCTTGCTTAAGAAATAGCTGATGGCGGTGCGGGCAATGATCAGACCTATCAGGTAATAAAGATCCTCCATGGTCTTGGTCAGGACCGTGTTGATGATGTCAGAGACGATCATAAACTCGATCGCAAGCACGATGTAACTGCCCAGTTGCAGCCGTAGATGCCTGAGCTCTTTGGCGCAAGCAACACCCCGGAGGCGCTTAAATTCAATTGGCATGAAATGGCCAACAAATTTTATCGCCCCGATCAGGACAATAATAATGCCGATGATATCAATCACTTGGGCTGCATATTCAAAAAATGTAACCAGATATTCCATGAGATTTCCTCCTTACCCTTGCCAAAAGCTTAGGCCAAGAAGGCGCACATGAAAACCCACTAGATGTAGCCCTAGATATTGTGGATGGCCTAAGCTGCTTCCTGGTGATCTTTCCGGTAGGTTGCGGGCCCGACATCAAAATATTGTTTGAACGCCCGGGCAAAGGCGGCTTCGGATTGATAACCGCTTTCCTCAGCGACCCGGATTACTGGTTCTTTGGACTCGGTTAGCCGCTGGCGGGCCTTTTGCATGCGCCAATTAGTCAGGTACTGCATCGGGGTCATGCCCATGAGCTCTTTAAAGCGTTCGGCAAAGACGGTTCTGGACATCCCGGCCACCCTGGCCATTTCTTCCAGCGACCAGGTGGCCTTGTAGTTTTTATGAAGCTCCCCCAAGAGCCTTGATATTTGAGGGTCTTTCAACCCCCGGAACACAAGTCTGTTGGCCTCTTTCGAGGTCAGGAAACTTCTTACAGTTTGAGTGAAAATAATCTCTGCCAGTTTGGTGGCGATCAAATCGCTTCCGGGCTGCGCGCGGCCGGCCACTGAACCCAGCATTTTCAGGGTCACATCCAGCCAGGTATTGGAAATCTCGTCGCCTTTCTTAAGGTGGATATAGGGGGGCAATTCGCCGAGCAGGGGATGGTCGGCATTTTCGCCAAAGGCAAGGTGGCCGCAAATTAGCTGGACCTCACTTTCGGGGATCTCATTGCCGCCGTAAACCAGGACACCCTTGCCGGTAAACCCGGACTCTTCGACAACGTGATCCAGGGTATCAATCCTTGCCCCGCGCTGGCCCCTGAGGGTATGGCTGGCACCGTGAGGGAAAATAATCAAGTCACCTTGTTCAAGGTGGATTTCATCCTCACTCCCTTCGACCTGGAACCAGCTATCACCGCGGTGGGCCAAATGAAAGCGGGCAACATTTTTATAGGCCGGCACTTCCACACCCCAGGGAAATCGGAAAGAGGTTCTAAAATATAGGGTGCCCTTGATCTCAAGAAGCGAGAGAATGTCACTTAAAATATCCATAATACTTGCCCGTTTTTCAATTTAGGCAAAGATACCACACACTTTACCTTGGCAAAACCCTTCCGGACGCTCGGGTATGAATCCCGGACGGACGATCATTGAGGTTTAGGGGCGCTCGGCATATCTGAAGTTCAACAAACGGTGGCGTTGAAATCCACCACAAACATCAACCAAACCAAAAATCTAAAACGGAGACTAAAAATGATAACCAAAACCCTAATTACCTCAGTGGCTGCTATTGCCCTGTTTGCCAGCGCCGCCCAGGCCCAGGATCCAGCTGATTTGAACGACCTGGAAATTGCCCATGTCGCTTATACGGCTGATAATATTGATATTCGCTATGCCCACCTGGCACTCGCCATTTCAGAAAACCCGGCAATTCAGGAATTTGCCGCAACCATGATCCGCGATCATGAGGCTGCCAACGAACAGGCCCTGGCACTTTTGAAAAAACTCAACGTTGACCCGCAAGACAATTTCTTAAGCCAGCAGCTGTTAGGCCAATCGGAAGGCATAATTGCCCGGTTGAGCAAACTGCGTGGCTACGAATTTGACCTCGCATATGCCGAAAATGAACTGGGTTACCATCAGGCCGTAAACGGGTTGGTTAACGGGTCCTTTATTCCAAACATCGATAACGCCGAAGTTAAAGTGTTCTTCAAAAAAGCCGCCGTCATTTTTGGCGGCCATGAAAAGCACGCCGAAATGATGGTCAAATCTCTTAAAAATAACAGGATGGATTAAGCCTTTAACCCATTGAATAGAAAACCATGACTGGTTCATGGGGGTGGCTGGGGCGGTGTAAATTTGCCCCAGTTGCTTTTCTTTTAAGAAGGAAAAAAATGAACTATAAAACTTTTTTACTGAAAACCCTTTGGGCAGCCCTTGTGGCGCTAATGGTTTTTTCCCCTTTGCCTGGGGTGCAGGCAGAGGAGGGCAGGCTGATCATCATTGAAATTAGGGATTTTGAATTTATTGTAGATGAAAATGTAACCTTGCGTCCCGGCGATACGGTTGTCTGGATCAACCGGGATTTTGCACCGCATACTGCTACTGCGATGGATAAAAGCTGGGATTCAGGCCAGCTCAAAAAGGATGAAAGCTGGCAGATGGTTATCACCAGCGAAACCCTTCTTGATTACTTTTGCCGGTACCATCCGGCTATGAAATCAATCTTGCCCTTAAAGGAATAAAGAACGGAGGGCTTTTAATTTTATAAAAAAAGCCTCCGGGATCTGGGGTGATCCCGAAGGCATTCTGGGAGGGTGGATGGGGTTCTTGTTCCTT
>JAZFRG010000057.1:0-3902 GCA_036445535.1 Sphingomonadales bacterium | reverse complement strand
CCCAAGCTTTCAAAAACCCGGCCAAGTGAGGAAAGTTTGGAAACCCTGGCTTGGGATACGGTGGCGAAAGCCATTTCATGGCGTCTGGAATAGTCTTCAAACCGGCTCATCTTTAAATATACGCTTTGGCGAATGGTCAAAGCGGTAAGCCCTCCGGCGATGCGCTGTAGCTTAAGCGCCTGACCCTGCAGGTAGGATTTCAGCCCTCTTGGCAGGCGGATGTTCAAATCATCGAGGCGCTGGGTTGCCAACCCCAAAATATCCCTAGGCGATGGCAGACCGCGTTCAAGCCCGGCCAGTTTGTCGTGTAATCCTTTAAGGTAACGCCGCCGGGCGGCTTCCAAACGCTGGGTTAGGTCAGCGGTTTTAAATTGCAAGTCAGACCTGACCGGAACTGCAGCCTCCGCCGCAGCGGTTGGGGTAGGCGCCCTGTAATCAGAAGCAAAATCTATCAGCGTGGTATCGGTTTCATGGCCAACCGCAGAAATCAACGGAACCTCACTGGCCGCCGCGGCACGGACAACCATCTCTTCATTGAAAGCCCATAAATCTTCAAGGCTCCCGCCACCTCGGGCAACGATTAAAAGATCAGGCCTGGTAACCCTTTGGCCTGGTTTGAGGGCGTTAAACCCCGCAATGGCGCGGGCAACCTGGCCGGCTGCTTCCCTGCCCTGAACCTGGACCGGCCAGACAATGACATGGCGCGGAAAGCGATCATTCAAACGGTGCAATATATCCTGGATTACCGCGCCGGTGGGCGATGTAATCACCCCGATGGTTGATGGAATATAGGGGATCAATTTTTTGCGTTCAGGCGCAAAAAGGCCTTCCGCCGCCAGCTTTTTCTTGCGCTCTTCCAAAAGCGCCATCAAGGCCCCCTCGCCAGCTGGTTCCATGCGGCTGATCACCAGTTGGTATTTTGAGCGTTGCGGATAGGTGCTGAGTTTGCCTTCGCAAACCACCTCCAGGCCATCCTCAGGGGAAAAGGGAAGTTTTGCGGCAACCCCTTTCCAACAGACCGCTTCGAGGACAGCATTTTCATCTTTCAGGGATAAATAAACATGGCCCGAAACAGCGCGCATCAGGCCGGAAATTTCGCCGCGGACGCGGACATAGGAAAAGGTGTCTTCGACTGCGCGCTTTAGGGCAAGCGACAGCTCGCTGACGCTAAACTCAGGTAAATTTATTTTTTTATCCGGCACGGTGTTTACCACCCCAATCCTTAAGTTTACAGCATGCCAAACCAGACGCTTCCCGGCAACATGAACATTGCGCTATTATGGGGGACGGCCTTTTGCTAGAACGAAGTTCTTAAACAGAAGGGGCAGGAAATGAATGTACTTGTGATAGGCTCTGGCGGCCGTGAACATGCCCTTTGTTGGGCCATTCGAAAATCCAATTTGGTTGATGAATTATTTTGTGCGCCAGGCAATGGCGGTATTGCTGAAGAAGCCACATGCATCGACCTGAATGCCAGCAACGCCAATGACGTCATTAATTTTTGTAAAAATCATGCGATTGGCCTTGTTGTCGTAGGCCCCGAAGCCCCGTTGGTCGCGGGCCTAGTGGATAAACTGACAGGCGCTGGGATCAAGGCCTTTGGCCCTTCGGCCAAGGCCGCGCAATTGGAAGGTTCTAAAGGTTTCACCAAGGATATTTGCGCCAAATACAATATTCCCACCGCTGGCTACAAAAGATGCCATTCACTTAGCGAGGCCTTGGCCTATCTTGAACAGGTTGGCGCCCCGATTGTGATCAAGGCCGACGGGTTGGCCGCCGGTAAAGGAGTGATCATCGCCGAAACTTTGGATGATGCGCAAAAGGCCACCAGGGACATTTTCGGCGGACAATTTGGCAAGGCTGGCAACAGTGTTGTAATTGAAGAATTTCTGATCGGGGAAGAGGCAAGTTTTATTGCCCTGGTAGATGGTGAGACGGTCCTGCCACTGGCAACGTCGCAAGATCATAAGCGCGCCTTCGAGGGCGATGAAGGGCCCAATACCGGTGGCATGGGGGCGTATTCTCCCGCGCCAGTGATGACTGAAGAGATGTGTTCCCGGGTGATGGATGAAATAATGATTCCAACGGTTAAAGCGATGACCGCGGAAGGGGCTGAATTTAAAGGTGTTTTATATGCCGGTTTGATGGTCACCGAAAAAGGGCCGGAATTGATTGAATTTAATTGCCGGTTTGGAGACCCCGAATGCCAGGTGATTTTATTCCGTCTTATTTCCGACCTGGTTCCTGCCTTGTTGGCCTCAATCGATGGCACGCTGGATAAAATTTCGCTCGACTGGCATGACCAGGTGGCGATGACGGTTGTAATGGCCGCCAAGGGGTATCCGGGGTCGTATGAAAAAGGAACCCCTATCCAGGGATTGAAAGACGCAGGGGGCGGGGAAAACATCCATATTTTTCACGCAGGAACAGCCCTAAAAGATGGCCGGATCATCGCCACCGGGGGACGGGTTTTAAATATTACCGCGCGCGGAAATACCGTAACAAAGGCCCGTGATCTGGCCTACCAGGTGATAGTAAAAATTGATTGGAAAAACGGATCTTATCGTAAGGATATTGGCTGGCGCGCAATTGAGCGGGAAAAGGATTAATTTATTTTTTCTTTCGCGCCAATTTTTTTGGTGCCTTTCTCGGCTCATCATTTACAATATGAACCACCCGTTGCGGGTAAGGGAATTCAATTCCGGCTTCGTGGAATTTAGTCCAGATTACACTCATTACGTCGCTGTTAACATTGGCAACGCCATTTTGCGGATCATTGATCCAAAAACGCAGCTCAAGTTCGACCCCGTTGTCACCAAACCCTTTAATAAGTGCACGAGGGTCCATTTCTTCCAGAGAGCGTTCGTGTTTTTTCGCAGCATTGATCATGATTTTCCGGGCTAAATCAAGATCTGATTTATAGGAAACATTAAGCGATATCCGGCGTCGGACGACACGGTTGGTGTGCGACCAGTTTATCACCGGCTGGGTGATTATGTCCTCGTTTGGAATCAGGTATTCAGTACCATCCCTGGTAATGACGGATGTAAACCGGGCCGCCAGTTTGTTGACTGAGCCATAAGTATCCTGAATCTGGATGACATCGCCGGGTTTGATTGACCGGTCCATTAAAAGAATTACCCCCGAGATAAAATTGGAAACGACCTTTTGCATGCCAAAACCAATACCAACACCCAACGCGCCGCCAAAGACCGCAAGCGCGGTTAAATCAATCCCTGTAGTATTAAGGGCAAGGAGGAAAGCCAGGGAAACAAAACTGATTTTGGTAACCTTGCCAATCAAAACTTTGATCGAGGGGTTGATCCCGCGAACGGATTTTAACTGGGCCTCGACAACCCGGGATAGGAAGAGTGAAAACCAGATTAAAGCAATAAATGTAATGAGGCCCCAAATTACGTCATATGCAGAAATGCTTGCGGTTCCGATATTGATCGAGGCGTCTTTTAAAATTTCGATCAGGGGTGTTAACAGTCCGAAAATATTCAGCGCTGCAACCAACCAGACAAAAAGTGCAACGGCTCTGGAAAGCCAGGAATTGCTAATAAAACTGGTGAAAAGACGGATGACTATCCAGGCCGTCACTAGGCTCATCGCAATCTGAAACAACCCGCCGGGAAGAACCAACAGTTCTGTTGTAAGGCGGGCAATAAACAAAAGGATGAGTATTATAATCGGCCGGTAAAGCGGTCTAATATGTGGCTCGGTCCTGGCAAAAAATTTATTTTTTTCCGCCAGTCTTTCACCGGCGTTGCCAAGGCCTTTCAAACAAACCTGGACAACCGCGCCAATCAGAATCAGAAAAACGACCTGAACCAGCGTTTCGGTGGACAGGACTACCTGCTGGACCCAAATCCAGAATTCGTTAATCAGTTCAATCGTCC
>JAZFRG010000056.1:0-2091 GCA_036445535.1 Sphingomonadales bacterium | reverse complement strand
CCCTTGGCCTTCGCGGAAAAGGTCTGGCAAAATACCTTCAAAGGCAACGGGAATAAAACCCCCGCCATCGGTCACAAGAAAAGTTACTTTTAGGCTGTCCTCAGATTTTAGGACAGAACCCTCGGTTACTAAACCGCCAAGGCGAAATTTTTCATTGCCGGTTAAAACCCGTTCCTGCAAATCACTTGGGATGACAAAAAAGATTATATTTTTTTCAAAGGCCTTGAGAACCAAAAAGGCCGTTAAAGCCAAAAAACCCAACATCCCCAACAGGATAAACTGGCGCATTTGTTTGCGTTTTTTGGCGGGTATGGAAGGCTTAGTTAACATCAAATTCTCACTTGGTTTTTTTTCCTTGGGTTTCCAGGGTTTTCAGACGGGTCTCGAAGGTTTGCTTCCGGCGCCAGCTTAAAACTGCCAGGATCGCAAGTGCGCCAATAGAAATTATATAACTTGGCCAGATAAATTCACCGTACTCCCCGTTTGCAAGTAAAGCCTAGGTCACATTAAGAATCATTTGTTTTGCTCCCTGAAAATTTTCTCTAGCTTCCTTTGTGCTAATTCACCCTGCAAGCGCCAGATTAAAACTGTGGTAAAAAAGAACGCATAGGCCGCTATCATTAAAAATAAAGGGGTCAGCATGGAACTGTCAATTGTTGGTCCACCGAGACGAACTATACTGGCCGGTTGGTGCAGGGTGTTCCACCATTCGACCGAAAATTTGATAATCGGAATGTTCACAACCCCTACCAGGGCCAAAATGGAAGATGTTTTGGCGGCCTTGGTGGCGTCATCCATAACCTGCCAAAGGGCGACATACCCAAGGTAAAGAAAAAGCAACACCAACACCGAGGTTAACCTGGCATCCCAGACCCAAAATGTTCCCCACATGGGTTTTCCCCATAACGAGCCTGTAATCAGCGCAAGCCCGGTAAACACCAGACCGATCGGCGCCGCCGACTTTGCTGCCAGCGCGGCCAGGGGGTGCTTCCAGATAATGAATATAGCGCTGGCTACGGCCATAAAGACGTAGACGCCTTCGGCCATTAAGGCGGCCGGGACATGAACATACATTATGCGAACGCTCTCACCCTGTTGATAATCCGGGGGAGAATTAAACAGCGCATAATAAAGACCAAGTCCAAATCCTAAAATGGTCAAACCAAACGTCCAGGGTAAAATGGCGTTTGCCAGGGTTTGAAACCGTGCCGGATTTGCAAATTTATGCATTCAGTCTGTCTAGCCTTCCGCCCTTTTGTTCGCAACAGCGAAAATTGCGGGACAAGTAAATGTTACTCCATTGTGACCCGAAGTGCCGCAGCAGCTGCCACCGGACCAAGGGCAATTGAAAAAGTACTGATTGCCGCCAAATAAAGCAGGCTGGATGTCTCGGCGGCACTGCCATTTAAAGCCTCGGTTATAGCTCCGGCGCCAAAAATCAAAGTGGGGATATAAAGCGGGAGGACCAACAGGGGAATAATTACCCCGCCGCGTTTCAGCGACGCTGTCAGAGCGGCCCCAATAGCCCCGATAAAACTCAGGGCCGGGGTGCCCAAAACCATCGTCAGCATCAGGGTGGTAAAGCCTTCTCCACTCAGGTTAAAAAACAGGGTTAAAACCGGTGTAATGACAATCACTGGCCCGAGATTATTCAGCCAATGGGCCAATGCCTTGGTGGCAACCAATAATTCCAGCGGCATTGGCGTCAGGACTAATAAGTCCATCGAACCGTCCTCAACATCGAGGGCGAACATTCGATCGAGGGAAACTATTGCCGCCAGCAGGGCCGCCACCCAAACAATACCACCGCCTATAGTAGCCAACAATTGAGAATCAGGTCCCACCCCAAAGGGAAACAAGCTAACCGTCATGAAATAAAAAATCACCACCATGCTAGCGGATCCGCCCTGACGCCAGCTGCCAAGGGTTTCACGGTGCAAAAGGGTCAGAAAACTGTTCATGCCGCCGCCCTTTTCTTGATGCCCAAGGTCAGCGTCTTAGCCCCTTTAATCCCCAGTTCCTGGTGGGTAGAAGCAATGACAATTCCGTTGGCCCCTAATTGATCCCGGATCAGCCCAGCCAAAAGCGTAC
>JAZFRG010000055.1:0-2694 GCA_036445535.1 Sphingomonadales bacterium | reverse complement strand
TTACCGGAGAACTTCTTTCCCGGCATAAGATGCGCGGTCAGCCACAGCGCCGGGACATAAACAACGTTCACCGGCCGCCTGCCCCAAACCGCCGGGGCGATCAGGATCAAGCCGTCCGCGGCCCCAGACCCCGCCAGGGCATAAAGCGCCACCGCGCCGCCCATGCTTTCGCCCATCAAAAACACTGGTTTTCCCGGGTATTTTTTACGGATTAGCCCCAAAACAGCCAATACATCGTGCCTCAAAGCTTCTTTTTTAGCCCAGGTGCCGGCCTTTTCATCTTCACCGAAGCCCCGCTGGTCATAGGCAAAGGTCAAAATCCCGTTTTCGGCCCAATAGGTGGCGGGCAAATCAAAGGCCATCCGGTAATCGTTAAAACCATGGAGTGCTAAAATAATCGCCTCCGGTTCCCCTTTAGGGGCCCAGGTGGAAAGCGCCAGGCTTTTGCCATCGGCGGCGATATAGGCCTCATCGAGCAACCCTGGGGCCTGATTTAGGGGCCCTAATGTTTCATATTTCAAAGAACACCCTGGAAGCAATAAAATCAATAAAAACAAAAGCTTCTTCACGTTTCTAAAACCTCTTTTATACGTGCTTGCAAGGCCGGAATAACCTCCAGCTCAAACCAGGGATTTCTTTTAAGCCAAAAGATGTTTCGGGGGCTGGGGTGCGGCATCGGAAAAATATCCGGGGCAAAGTCGCGCCACTTTTCCACGGTCGCGGTCAGGGTTTTTTCTTTGGTCCCGCCCAGGTGATAGGCATGGGCATATTGGCCAATCACAAGTTTCACGGTTTGCCGGGGCAGAATTTTAAACAATTGCTGGTGCCAGGTTGCCGCACATTCCGGCCGGGGCGGCAAATCGCCGCCCTTTTCCAAGGTCCCCGGATAGCAAAACCCCATTGGAATGATATTAACCATGTCGGGATTATAAAAGGTCTCCTTATCAATCCCCATCCAGGTACGGAGCCGCTGACCAGAAGGGTCATCAAAGGGGATACCGGATTTATGGACGCGGATCCCGGGGGCCTGGCCGGCGATCAGGATTTTGGCTTTGCCGACCTGAAGGACCGGCCTTGGGCCCAGTGGCAGGCCCTGGCAAACCGTGCAGGCCCTGATTTCCGTCAAAAGTGTTTGAATTTTCTCAGCCATTTCACATTTATGGCCCCGGGGCTAAAAAATGCAAGGGAATGCTTGCACCTGGGCCTTTAAAAGAGATATGTAGGGCCAACTTTAACTCCCGGATAATTTAAAGCGATGCAAAAGACCACGTCAGAAAAAGTATCCAAGACGGCGCCTGCCAAAAACGCCGGCGTGGAACGCTTTTTGGCGGTCAGAACCAGAACCGAAGCGCTGGCCGCGCCGCTAAGTGCGGAAGACATGTGCGTCCAGTCGATGCCCGATGTCAGCCCGACCAAATGGCATCTGGCGCACACCACCTGGTTTTTTGAAACCTTTATCCTGCAAAATTTTGACCCCGATTATAAAGTCTTTGATGAAACCTATAACTACCTTTTCAATTCCTATTATGAGGCGGTCGGGGAGCGCCATCCCAGGGACCGGCGGGGAATGATCACTCGTCCCCCCGTGGCCGAGGTTATAAATTACCGTAATTACGTAACCAACGCTGTCGCCGGCTTGGTAGAGCGGGAGCAAAACCCTGAAGTCATGCGCCTTTTAGAGCTTGGCTGCCACCATGAGCAGCAGCACCAGGAACTGCTGCTTACCGATATCAAACACGTGCTTTATCAAAACCCCTTAAAACCAGCCTATAGCAATTCCCCTGCCGATCCACCTGTTAGCGCCCCAAAAATAAACTGGCAGTCCTTGGAAGCAGGGATTTATGAAATTGGCTGCCCGGGGGAAAGTTTTTCCTTTGACTGCGAGGGCCCGCGCCACAAGGTATATTTAGAGCACTTTGAAATTGCCGATCGCCCGGTGACAGGCGGCGAATACCTGGAATTTATCAAGGACAATGGGTACCGGAACCATGATCTTTGGCTGGCCGATGGCTGGACGCTTCTTGGGGAGACAAACCAGACCTGCCCGCTTTATTGGGAGCAAGGGGATAATGGCTGGGAAGCTTTTACCATGCGCGGCATGGTGCCCTTGAATTTAGGCGAACCGGTCGGCCATTTAAACTATTATGAGGCCGAAGCCTTTGCCCGCTGGGCCGGGGCCCGCCTGCCGACAGAAGCGGAACATGAAGTCATGGCTGTCAACCAAGGGATTTTTGAGCCTGGCATGGTGTGGGAGTGGACGGCTAGCGCCTATTTACCCTACCCCGGGTTCAAGCCAGCTTCGGGCGCGGTCGGCGAATACAATGGCAAATTTATGAGCGGCCAGATGGTCCTGCGCGGCGGCAGCGGTGCGACCCCCAAAGACCATTGGCGGCCAACCTACCGGAATTTCTTTTACCCCTCTTCGCAGTGGCAATTTAGTGGGCTAAGGCTGGCCAAATAAATATGACCCAAAAACCCGGAACTTTTACCTTTATTGATTTAAAACCCTCGTCAGACTCATTTTTGGATGCCGTCGTTAAGGGCTTGTCGCAGCCACACAAAACTTTGCCCGCCAAGTTTTTTTATGATGAGCGCGGCTCAAAGCTGTTTGAGGACATCACCAACCTTTCGGAATACTACCAAACCCGGACCGAACTGGGGCTTTTGGAGGGCATTGCGCCAGAGCTCAAAACA
>JAZFRG010000054.1:0-3837 GCA_036445535.1 Sphingomonadales bacterium | reverse complement strand
CCCCGGACGTTGCCAAATTATTACGAGGTGTTGAGGACTAATGACTGAATTTTTTACCGCCGAAATCATGGCCGCCCTTGCGACCCTGACCATTCTTGAGATTGTCCTTGGCATCGATAACATCGTTTTTATTTCGATTATTTCATCGCGCTTGCCAAAAGAAAAACGAAATGCCGCCAGAAAGCTCGGCCTTATCGGGGCGCTGGTTATCCGGCTTTTGTTCCTGTTTCTGGTTTCCTGGATTATCGGCCTGGATGCTGACGTTTTTCAGGTTTTTGGACACGATTTTTCCTGGAAGGATATTATCCTGATTGGCGGTGGATTATTCCTGCTGGCCAAGGGTACCCGGGAAATTCATGTAAGTATTGAAGGCGAGGAAGAGCAGCCGGTTTCCGGCAAAAAAGCCTCGGCTAATATGTTCCTGATGATCGTTGCTCAAATCATGGTTCTGGATGTGGTCTTTTCCATCGATTCTATCCTGACCGCCATCGGCATGACCCAAATAATTGAGATCATGGTAATCGCGATCGTTATTTCGATCGGGGTGATGATGTGGGCAGTAACCCCGGTAAGCGCTTTTATTGAAAAGCACCCGACCGTTAAAATGCTGGCGCTGTCCTTTCTTTTGCTGATCGGGGTCGCCTTAATAGCTGATGGCACGGGAACCCACATTCCCCGCGGGTACCTTTATTTTGCGATTGTCTTTTCGATTTTTGTTGAAGTTTTGAACCTGGCCGCGGCAAAAAGGAAAAAACGCAAGAAAAAGTAGTTTATTTAAAGGCCTGCAATTCTTGTTGGTGGCGATTTCTAATGGCTGTGTATTCGGCACTATGGCGCTTTTCAATGGTTTTTTTAACGGCTTTGGCATCAATGTAATTATCCTGATTGTCCTTAAAGGCACTCATTTCAGCCCGTTGCGCCCGTCTTAAATCAATAATTTCATGACGGTGACGGCGCTTTGCCACTTTTTCGGTTTCCCCACCCGGAGCCGCTGGCGCGGAATAAGGAAACGGATTAACATAATTTGACAATGAAATTTTTGTCCCGGCCGGTTGAGGAGTGGGGCTGACAACAGGCTTTACTGCTGTTTCAGAAGGCGAGGAATCTTCGGCCAAAGCCTTTGCCTTTTCAGCCCTTTCCCGGCGCTTTTGTTGCTTTTCGCTTTCGGGTTGGCGTTCCACCTGGGTCGTCGCGACCGGTTCAATGGGGATGTTTGATAGTGGCGTATTGTCGACCGGCTCTGGAGCTGGCTGGCTAGCTTCAGGCTGGGCTTGCGTTGGCACAGGGTTTTCCGGGCCTGGAGTGCTAGCCGTTTCTGGTTGGCTTTGTGGGGAAGGTTGAGACAAACCAGCCGTCCCCAGTAACTGAACTCTGGTTGCCATTTTACTGGAAATTTGCGAGGTGGCGACGGCAAATTTAAAGGTATCGGAGTTGCACGGATTGGTTTCCGCATCCTGGGCTAAATGATCCATATCAAGGAGCAATTTCTGCCATGGTTCCTGGCCAATAAGGTCGGCAATAAAAACATTGAGAATTTTCTGGTTCTTAAGGAAATCATTATAGCCAACCGGGTCCAATTGACGGCACCGGTCTTCGATTAAAAACCCCAGGGTAGCCGTCGCATATTGATCAACTAGCTGTCGATAAGCCTCGGTTTGTTGCGCCTCTTCAAAGGTTTGTGCAAAGGCCCCGGGGACCCCAAAACTAGTCGCCAAAAGTGCTGCGATAACTGTCTTTTTCAAGGGATTTCCTTTCGCTTCAAGCGGCTTTTTAAAATCGACCTCGTTTATAGGGCGGAAGCCCGGTCAGGGTCAAAGCCTTTATGCCGCCCGGTTTGGCCTGGAAATTTAAAATATCTGCAATTCCTGGTCGTGCCGGGTGCGCAGGGTTGAATATTCTGCCTTCTGGCGTTTTTCTATGGCTTTTTTTACGGCCTTTTGATCGATGTAATTATCCTTGTTGTCCTTAAAAGTATCCAGCTCGGCCCGTTGCGCCCGCCTAAGCGCTATAATTTCCTCGCGGTGACGCCGTTTCATTTCTTTTTCGGTTTCTCCTCCAGGGGCGGCAGCTGGTGAATAAGGAAAGGGGTTTACATAATTTGACAGTGAAATCCTGGTTCCGGTCGGTTGCTGGGTTGGCTCTGATTGAGCGCTGTTTTGATTCTCTGAAACAGGCGTGTCCTGCCCGGTAATGGCCTCCAAGGTATTAGGGGGCTTTTCAGCTTCGGGCTGACGTTCAACCTGGGTCGTTGTGATCGGCGCAAAGGTCGTTTTGGAAGGCGGTGGCGGGGTTTTTGGAACCGGCGTTTGGGCTGCCTGGTTGCCCGAATTTGGGGTGGAAGTTTGCGTTTCTTTTTGCGGCTGGGTGTTTTGCGAAGGTGCACCTACGAGACCCTTAATTTTATTTATATATTCGTCATCGAGCAGCCGTACCCCGGTCGCCATTTTTCCCGAGATCTGGTAGGCGGCCAAGGAAAATTTAAAAGAAACGTTATTACAGGTGTTTATTTCTGGGTTTTCCGCGTTCGCGGCTAATTTTTCCAATAATTCTGTATTTTTCTCCGGGCCCATTAAGGCGAACATAAATTCATTTAACAGGAGTTGGTTTTTTGCATAATCCTGATACGCCGCCTCATCCAAAAGCCGACACTTTTGCTCAATATAAAACCCCATTGAAGATATCGTATATTGGCTAACCAGCTGGTTATAAGCTTTACGGTTTGCGTTCTTTTCCACGGGCTGGGAAAAGGCTGCCGGAATGGCTACCGTTGCGGCCAAAAATAAAGTTATTGCTGTCCTTTTCAAGGTCGGTCCTTTCTGAAGTATGGGCCCCAAATTTCTTAAGCCTTATAGGGGTTTTTCTAGCTTCGGGTCAACGCCTTGATTATACCCCGAAGTGTGGCGATTTGTTGGCTGTTGAAGCCACCAGATTGCAACAGATTTCTAAGCGTGGTCACCAAAGCCGGTTTGCGTTCCTCAGGTTTGAAATAGTCCTTTTTATCCAGCTCTTCTTCAATATGCTTAAAAAGTGAAGCCATTTCTGCTTTTGTCGCCGGTCCCCCGCCCTCTTCCAGAACCGATTTATTGACATCAATCTTGCCCCGATAACACTCATAGGCCACCAGACCAACGGCGACGGCCAAATTTAGCGACCCAAAATCGGGATTGACCGGCACCGTCAAAATGGCATCGGCTAGCACTATGTCGTCGTTCGACAGGCCGGCCGCTTCGCGGCCAAACAGGATACCGGTCTTGGTTTTTGGGTTGGAATTTATCTGCCCGGCGGCGGCTTCCAGATCAATAACCGATTTAGTCATGTCACGGGCCCTTACCGTTGAGGCAAAAACCAGGTTCAGGTCTGCAATTGCATCAGCCGTGCTTTCAAAAATTTGAGCATTATCGAGAACATGATCGGCCCCTGCCGCAGCGGGCCCGGCGGAGGGATTTGGCCAGCCATCGCGGGGGTTAACAAGACGAAGGTCTGTCAGGCCGAAATTCAGCATCGCTCTGGCCGCCTTGCCGATATTTTCCCCAAGCTGGGGTCGCACCAAGATGATCGCGGGACCAGATGTCTTATTTGTGGGCATTAGTCTTCGCGGCGCCAGGTGGTGCCCCCTGCCCCGTCTTCAAGGATTATCCCTTTGGATTTTAGATCGTCGCGAATTTCATCGGCCCTGGCAAAGTCCTTGTTGGCCTTTGCTTCTTGGCGCTCTTTGATAAGTGCCTCGATTACTTGAGGCGCGGGACCCATTCCAACACGTCTCTCTTCAGATGGCCCAGGGGGGTCTTTTGGACCCTGAAACCACTCATCATGGGTTTTGGTTAAAAGCCCCAAAAA
>JAZFRG010000053.1:0-3235 GCA_036445535.1 Sphingomonadales bacterium | reverse complement strand
AGGTGGCAAAGGTCTTTAAGTGCGCCAGGTCCAGGGCCTCTTCCGCCGGGCTTAACAGCGCGTGATCGGGTTTCATTTGAAGCGATTTGATCAGCTTTGGAACACTTCCATAATCAAGCGCGGAACTGCGCCACTGGAGCTTTTTCAGGGGCGGAAAGCGATGGTTTTCAATGCGTTCAATATCTAAGGGCGTTAAACCATCGCCAATCTCGCTGAGGCAGGTAAAGGTCCCGGAATTCATGTAGCGCCCGGCGCGCCCGGCCACCTGGGCCAGCTCGGCAGGGGTTAATTTCCGCTTGATCCGGCCATCGAACTTCTCGACATCAGCAAAAACCACGTGATCGATGTCCATGTTCAGCCCCATGCCGATGGCATCGGTGGCGACGATGTAATCGACCTCGCCGGACTGGTAGAGTTCCACTTGTCTATTGCGGGTTGTCGGGGAAAGCGCGCCCATCACCACCGCCACCCCGCCGTAGGTACGGCGCAGCAATTCGGCCACCGCATAAACCCGCTCCAGGGAAAACGCGATCACGGCCGTGCGTTTCGCCAATCGGGTCAACTTTTTGGGTTTGACGTATGAAAGCTCTGAAAACCGCGCACGGCGGATAATTTCGGCCCCGGGCAGCAGCGCTCTGATGATCGGCTCTATGGTCGAGGCGCCCATCAGCATGGTCTCATCCGACCCTCGGGCATTTAAAAGCCGGTTCGTAAAGGTATGCCCGCGCTCGCGGTCGCCCGCCAGCTGAATTTCATCGATGGCCATGAACGAAACCGGCTCACTGAGCGGCATCGCCTCGGTGGTTGAGATATAATAGGCCGGCTTGGGGGGCAGGATTTTCTCTTCGCCGGTGATCAGCGCGACCCGGGTCTTGCCCTTGGCGGCAACCACCTTGTCGTAAACTTCGCGGGCGAGTAAGCGGAGCGGCAGCCCGATCATGCCCGATTTGTGGCCCAGCATGCGCTCCACCGCCAGATGGGTCTTGCCCGTATTGGTCGGCCCCAGAACGGCTTTCAGGTGGTGATTTGGCTGATTTTGAACGGCGGGCATGGGGCAGTTTTAGGAGGAATTGGTGTAGGTTTAAAGGGGAAATTGTCTATTTGTCTTCTTTCAAATTTACATTCTGGTATTCTATTTCATAATCCCAGGTGTATTCCTTTTTACCTACCCATTTTTCTAAAGCTATCAACTGCCTAATGCTTCTAGCCATATGTAAAATCGTATCATAATCTTTCGCACCAGTGCAGTCGTTGTTGAATGAAACATCCCTTTCAATTGGCCCAATTTTTGTTTTTAAAAACAACCCTCCAGGCTCAATTAAATAATTTACACCACAACTCCTATTCTCCAAATCGCTACTTACAATCCCATTATGACGTTCAGCCAGGGCACTAAACCCATGCCGGTCAAGAATTTTAAGAATTATTGAAAGGGTAAAGGGGTCCAGTGTTTTTGTTTTCCAACCGCTAACCTTTAACGCCGGGCCCCCGTAATAAGAAATTTCCCCATTCGAGAATATGTAAACCTGAAAATTTTTGCATAACCTCCCACAAAAGGGGGGACCGGGTTCATTATAAAGAAAATAATCAAGGGTTTCGGTTTGTTCAGGAACATAATATTGCGTCTGATCAGAGGCCCAGCGCGAGGAATTTGCACACCCGCCGAGCAAAACCCCCGCCAACAGAACCAAGCCAACAATTTTAAACCACCCAAGCATCATATAAGAGTACTTAAACCCGCCAATATGAACAACCGTTGAACGAAAAAATTTTACTTCATTGGCTCCTTTCATTCTTGAATCCTAATTTGATGGAGGCTTGCTTCCTCGTTGTTACTATTTAGTAACATGTGGATTTTTTTCAATCTTGAAGGTAAATGAAACCCTGCCGCCCGAGGGGTGACAAATAAAATTGCCGGATTCCAATTTTAACCCCGGATTCACCGCCAAAAGTCTTGACGTCCTTGGCGCGCTCGCGTATATCCGCGCCATCTCTGGGCAAAGGCTCTGGAGATTAAAGATTCGAAGGATATTAAAATGTCACGGACATGCGAACTTACAGGCAAATCGGTCATGAGCGGCAACAACGTCAGCCACGCCAAAAACCGGAACAAAAGGGTTTTCCGCCCCAACCTGGTGAAAACCTCGCTGATGAGCGAAGTCTTAGATAAAACCTTCACGTTCCGCGTTGCCACCAGAGCGATCAGATCGGTCGAGCACAACGGCGGGCTCGATAATTTCCTGATCAAGGCCAAAAAGGACGTTCTCTCGCCCAAAGCCCGAAGAGCCAAAAAACAAATTGAAGCTAAAAAGGCTGCTGCTTAAACCCTTAAGCGCTGCGCTTACGCTGAGACGCCCCGGCACCAGCTTTGGGGCGTTTTTTTATGTCGCGCCTTTGATCGCGCCGGGTCTTATGGGCATCGTCGTTAAAAAGCTCCGCCAACTGATCGACCATCGCGCCGGATAATTCTTCGGGATCATAAATCGTCACCGCCTTTGAATAATACTGGGTAACATCATGGCCGATACCAATGGCCAGGAGCTCAACCTCGGAAGCCTGCTCAATCCAGTGGATAACCTCGCGCAAATGATTGTCGAGATAGGCACCTTTATTGGAAGAAAGTGTTGAGTCATCGACCGGGGCACCGTCAGAGATGACCATCATGATGCGCCGTTCCTCTGGTCTGGACTGCAGGCGCTTCCAGGCCCACAGCAGTGCTTCGCCGTCGATGTTTTCCTTTAAAATGCCTTCGCGCATCATCAGGCCGAGGTTGTTTTTGGCGCGCCGCCAGGGCATGTCCGCGCGTTTATAAATAATGTGTCTCAGCTCATTAAGCCGCCCGGGCTGGGCCGGTTTGCCGTCGGATAGCCACTTCTCGCGGACCCGCCCGCCTTTCCATTCCTTGGTGGTAAAGCCCAAGATCTCGACCTTGATGCCGCAGCGCTCCAGGGTTCTCGCCAGAATATCGGCGGAGATAGCAGCGGTGGTGATCGGTTTGCCCCGCATCGAGCCCGAGTTGTCGATGAGTAACGTCACCACGGTATCCTTGAACGCCAGCTCCTTCTCAACCTTGAAGGATAGCGGTGTCATCGGATTGATGACGATCCGCGACAGCTTGGCGGCATCGAGGATGCCTTCTTCGCGGTCAAATCCCCAAGCCCATCGAGGCGGGCGAGCCCGGCGATGGGGGTGTGGCAGGACCCGTCGAGGGTGGCCAGAAGCGCGCGTTCGGCGG
>JAZFRG010000052.1:0-6092 GCA_036445535.1 Sphingomonadales bacterium | reverse complement strand
AATAATCAGTGAAATCCCGTTGCCAATACCGCGCGCTGTGATCTGTTCACCCAGCCACATCAGGAACATGGTTCCACCAACAAGGGTAATCACGGTCGTAATTCTAAAGAACATGCCGGGATCAACCACGGCACTTAGCCCCCCTGAGCCGGTCATGGTTTCAAGCCCGACGGCCAGGGCATAACCTTGAAGAACCGTCAGCAAAACTGTGCCATAGCGGGTGTATTGGTTAATTTTTTTCCGGCCCCGTTCACCCTCTTTTTTCAAGGTCGCCAGGGACGGCGACATGCTGGTCAAAAGCGTCATGATAATGGATGCCGAAATGTAGGGCATAATGTTCAGGGCAATAATACTCATGCGCGATAACGCGCCGCCGGAAAAGGCGTTAAACATATTGATAACGCCGCCCTGCTGTTGCAGTTGGGTAAAAATATCCCTCAAAATACTGGGATCAATCCCAGGCAGGGGGACATAGGTCGCGAACCGGTAAATAATCAGCGAACCCAATGCAAAGAAAATACGCTGCCTTAGTTCTTTCGCTTTCCCGAAAGAGCTAAAGCTCATATTTTTTGCTAATTGTTCAGCTGCTGATACCATAATTTCTTATCCTGCCCCGAAGTGGAAAACTACTTTTCCGCTTTTTCAGCCTTTGGTTTTTCTTTTGCTTTAGGAGCTTCGGTTTTGACCTCGGCTTTGGCTTCGACTTTTTTGGTTTGTAAAACCTTGACCGAGCCACCAGCTTTTTCAACCGCCGTGATGGCGGCCCCGCTGGCCTTAAAAACTTCTATCGTTATCTTGGTCTTCAACTCGCCTTTGGCAAGTAGCTTAACGTCTTTTTTCATTGAACCGATGACACCGGCCTCAAAAAGGGTCTCTTTATTAACGGGCTTTGAAGCACTTAACTTTTTGTCATCGATGGCTTTTTGAATCCGGCCCAAATTGGCAACAGAAAAAGTCGTCCTGAAAATATTCACAAAGCCGCGCTTTGGAAGTCTGCGGGTGATCGGCATTTGCCCACCCTCAAAACCCTTGATAGCTACGCCTGAACGCGATTTCTGGCCCTTCATGCCGCGCCCACCGGTGCGGCCTTTTCCAGAGCCAATACCGCGTCCAACACGGGTCCGGTTTTTAGTGGCACCGGCGTTGTTTCTTAAATCATTCAATCTCATTTCATCACCTGAAATATTTAAAATTAATCTTCAACCCGAACCAGATGGCTGACCTTGTTGATCATGCCACGGACAGAGGGGGTATCTTCCAGCTCACGGGTCTTGTGCATTTTGTTCAAACCAAGCCCAACCAAAGTCTGGCGCTGGTCTTTGGGACGCCGGATCGGTGAGCCGATCTGGGTTACCCTAAGTGTTTTCTTTTCTGCCATTTCAATTGCCTTTTCTAATTACGCTGCAGGGGTTTCGACTGGGGCCTGCTTATCGCCTCGGCGCGAGACAATGTCAGAAACCTTACGACCCCGGCGCGCGGCCATTTGCCGCGGCGAAACCTGTTGACTTAGCGCGTCAAAAGTTGCCCGCACCATGTTATAAGGGTTTTGTGAACCAAACGATTTGGCAACAACGTCCTGAACCCCAAGCGCTTCAAAAACCGCGCGCATCGGACCACCGGCAATAATACCGGTCCCCGGATCAGCGGTTCTGATCAGAACCTTGCCGGCACCATGACGACCTTTAATATCATGATGCAGGTTCCGGCCTTCTTTCAAAGGAACGCGGATTAATTGTCTTTTGGCTTCTTCGGTGGCTTTTTTCACGGCTTCAGGAACCTCGCGGGCCTTGCCATGGCCAAAACCAACACGGCCTTTTTGATCACCAACAACGACCAGCGCTGCAAAGCCAAACCGGCGCCCGCCCTTAACCACTTTGGCGACACGGTTGATGTGTACCAGGCGATCAACGAGTTCGCTTTTTTCTGCGTCTTTATGTTTCGGATGTGCCATTTTTCTTACCTTTTATCCTTACGCTTAAAAATCGAGGCCAGCTTCACGCGCGGCTTCTGCCAGGGCTTTTACCCGGCCGTGATAAATAAAACCGCCGCGGTCAAAAACAACCTTTTTAATGCCCGCTTTTGAAGCCCGCTCAGCGATTAGTTTGCCGACAGCGCCTGCACCGTCACGGTTAGACTTGGCTTTGCCCTTTAAGTCTTTATCGAGGGTCGAAGCTGAAACCAGCGTTTTGCCGCTGAGGTCATCAATAACCTGCGCATACATGTGCAGCCCAGTGCGGTGAATAGAAAGCCGCGGCTGACCTTTTGCATTTTTGCGGAGGGAAGTACGAACCCGCATGCGTCTGCGTTCAAATAATTTTTTTGTGTTTGCCATAGCGCACCTATTTTTTCTTACCTTCCTTGCGGAAAATGTATTCGCCAGCGTATTTCACGCCTTTGCCTTTGTAAGGCTCAGGTTTCCGGTACTCGCGAATTTTCGCAGCAACCTGGCCAACCTTTTGTTTATCAATGCCAGAGATCGTGATGTTGGTCTGGTCGGGGCATTGAACGGTGACCCCTTCAGGCACCGGAAAGTCAATTTCGTGAGAGTAACCAAGCTGCAAATTAAGGGTATTGCCCTTCATCTGAGCGCGGTAACCAACGCCCTTGATTTCAAGCTTTTTCTCATAGCCATTGGTAACGCCTTCAATCAAGTTCGAAACCATGGTCCGTTGCATGCCCCACATCGAGCGCGCAACCTTGGTTTTTCCAACCGCGTTTAGGCTGATTTTGCCATCTTTAACCTCCACAACAACCTCTTTAACCAGGGTCATGCTGAGAAGCCCTTTGGGGCCCTTAACCGACAAATCTTTCCCAGAGTGTTCAACTGTTACACCCTCGGGGATAGCGATTAATTTTTTTCCAATCCGTGACATCTATTTTTCCTGTTGCTTTAACCTTGCTGGCCTAGAAGACCGTGCAAAGAACCTCTCCACCAACGTTTTCAGCCCGGGCTTCCGCGTCGGATAAGACCCCTTTGGGGGTCGAGACGATGGAAATTCCAAGACCGTTATGAACCCGGGGCAAATCCTTCACAGAAGAATAAACCCGGCGTCCAGGTGAGGAAATACGAGAGATGCTCTGGATAACCGGATCCCCCTCGTAGTATTTCAATAAAATTCTAAGCTCAGCCTTGCCACTGCCAAGGTCGCTGCGCTCAAAACCGCGGATATAACCTTCACGTTCCAAAACGGACAGAACACGTTCACGGTTCCTGGAGGCCGGAGCCATCACAGAATCCTTCTTCGCTCTCAGGCCGTTCCTGATGCGTGTAAGCATATCTCCGAGCGGGTCAGTCATTGACATTTTATCTGTTCTCCTTCTACCAGCTCGATTTCACGACGCCCGGAATCTTGCCCATCAAGGCAAGCTGCCGGAATGCAATCCGTGACATCTTAAACTTACGATAATTGCCCCTGGGCCGCCCTGACAGCTCGCACCGGTTCCGAACCCTGGTGGGGGAGGAATTACGGGGCAGCTCAGCCAGCTTAAGCCGGGCAAGAAATCTTTCTTCCTGAGGGCGCTTTTCATCATTGGCAATGGCTTTTAGCCGTTCCCGTCTGCCCGCATATTGCTGGGCCATCCTGGCGCGTCTCTGGTTCTTTAAAATGGCACTTTTCTTAGCCATGTTTTTTCTCCAATCCCTTATTTACGAAACGGCATTTTGAAACCGGCCAATAGGGCCTCGGCTTCTTTATCGTTTTTTGCCGTCGTACAAATCACAACATCAAGACCGCGAATGGTTTCCACGGAATCATAATCAATTTCCGGGAACACGATCTGTTCTTTAAGACCCAGCGCGTAGTTACCGCGCCCGTCAAAACTTTTGGGGCTAACCCCCCTGAAGTCACGCACCCGGGGCAAAGCCACGGTGACCAGACGGTCAAGGAATTCGTACATCCTTTTGCCCCTCAAGGTGACTTTGACGCCAACCGCAACACCTTCACGAAGCTTGAACGCTGCGATCGATTTCTTAGCCACAGTCTGAACCGCTTTTTGACCGGCGATCAGGGTCAGCTCTTCTTCAGCTTTTGCGACCTTTTTCTTGTCCTGGGTGCCTTCACCAATGCCCATGTTGAGAACAATCTTCTCTAGTTTTGGAACTTCCATGGTGTTTTTGTAGCCAAACTCTTTAACAAGTGCGCCTTTTAAGGTTTTCTCGTATTCGGTTTTCAGCCGAGGTGTATAAGCTGCTTTAGCCATCGATCATCTCCCCGGATTTCCTTGCAAAACGGACTTTTTTCCCGTCTTCCATGAATTTGTAGCCAATTTTTGTTGCGCTACCGTCTTTTGGATCCTCAATGGCAAGGTTCGAAAGCTGGATAGCCTTTTCCACTTCTCTGATCCCGCCGGGGTCAACCTGGCTGGGTTTGGCATGTTTTTTAACAAGGTTGATGCCTTGAACAACGGCTTTGCCGACGCCCCGTTGCATCTCAAGGATTTCGCCGCGCTTGCCTTTATCTTTGCCAGCAAGAACGATAACCTTGTCGCCTTTTTTAAGTTTATATTTTACGTTCGCCATTACAGCACCTCCGGTGCAAGAGAGATAATTTTCATCAATTTTTTGGCTCTGAGTTCACGAACCACAGGGCCAAAAATACGGGTGCCAATGGGCTCTAACTGCGGGGTAACAAGAACCGCCGCATTGCTATCAAAGCGGATGGTGGTGCCATCTTTGCGGTGAATTTCTTTCTTGGTGCGCACAACAACGGCGCGGTGCACATCACCCTTTTTAACTTTGCCTCTGGGAATCGCTTCCTTGACGCTGACGACAATCAGATCACCAACCCCCGCGGTGCGCCGCTTTGAGCCGCCCAGCACCTTGATACATTGTACCTTTTTAGCGCCAGAGTTATCTGCGACATCCAGTCTTGTTTGCATTTGAATCATGGCTGTTCCTTCAACCTTTAATCTTCTGGGCCTAAGCGGCCCTTAAGAAACCTTTTCCACCACAAACCAAGTCTTGGACTTGGAAATAGGCCGACATTCTTCAATCCGAACTTTATCGCCGTCGTGAAAAGCATTCTTTTCATCATGGGCGTGGTACTTTTTTGTCCGTCTGACAATTTTCTGCATCAGCGGATGCTTAAAACGCCTCTCGACCAGAACCGTGACCGTTTTATCGGCTTTGTCGCTTACGACTACGCCTTGCAGGACCCTTTTTGGCATCTCAACTTGCTCCGTTTACTTCTTGGTGGCAGCTTTTTTAGCCGCCGGCTTTTTGGCCGCGGGCTTTTTTGCTGCTGGTTTAGTTTTGGCGGCTGCCTTTTTGGCAGGGGCCTTTTTAGCGGCAGGTTTTTCGGCCTTGGCCTTAACCTCTACACCGTTTTTCTTTTCGGTCAGAACCGTGCTGATTTTAGCAATCTCACGTCTGACTACGCGCACCCGCGCGGTGTTTTCCAACTGGCCGGAAGACTGCTGAAATCTGAGGTTAAACTGCTCTTTCTTAAGATCAGTCAACAAGCCAATAAGCTCGTCCGGCGTCTTTGTTCTTAATTCCATCGCATTCATGGCGCTTCTCTTACTTCTTTTCTCTATTTATTTCATGCGCTCAACGACGCGGGTTGCAATCGGCAACTTGGCGGCGGCACGCTCGAACGCTTCTTTGGCCAATGGCCCTGGAACCCCGTCCATTTCGAACATGATCCGGCCTGGTTTTACCCGGCACGCCCAAAATTCTGGTGAGCCTTTACCCTTACCCATTCTGACCTCGGTCGGTTTCTTTGAGACCGGTACATCTGGGAAAATTCTGATCCAAACTTTACCGCTACGTTTGATATGCCTGGTCATGGCCCGACGCGCGGCCTCAATCTGGCGGGCAGTAACCCGACCCGGCTCAAGCGCTTTCAGGCCATAAGCCCCAAAGTTCAGGTCGAAACCGCCTTTGGCGTTTCCATGGATACGGCCTTTATGGGCTTTTCTGAATTTTGTCTTTTTCGGTTGCAACATGGCTTTTACCTATTCCAAATTTCTAGTTACGACCCGGACCGCGAAATGGCGTGTTGCTGGTTTGCAAATCCACCAAACGTTTGTCGTGGGCCATGGGATCGTGTTCCATAATCTCGCCCTTGAAGACCCAAACTTTTACGCCGCAC
>JAZFRG010000051.1:0-3520 GCA_036445535.1 Sphingomonadales bacterium | reverse complement strand
TTCTGTGGCCTGCGCTATGCGCTCACAGACCGCATGAATAACCAGGTCCGATTGCCCCGGCAAAAACCGGTGTTCGGTACTGGTCCTAAAATCTTCCTGAACAAAAGACCCCCTGATGTGGTCAATGACCATAGAAGGCTTTAGCCGCGGCTTGGCCCTGGATTTCAGATAATCGGAAATTTCATGGCTTATTATCCCTGGAAAAACAGCAATCCGTGGCTTTAGGGAAAAATTCTCTGGGTTAGGCAACGGTGGTTTGGGCAAGGTTTTCAAAACCTCAATGGCTTTCTCCAACCAAATCTTATTAACCGGTTCTTTTTCGGTGGCGGGATTTTTTATAAATTCACAAGCCTGCGGGTTGCCACGAATGGCCGCGGCCTCAATTAGCTTGCCGCCAATCGCCATAACCTCCGGTTCGCCCGTCATTCCCATCAAAAAACCCAGCTGTGAAAGGGCAAACGGGTTTTCTTTCTGGGCCAACCCTATCAGGTCCTCTACGGCGGCGTTCCAATCAGGCAGCCCCCCAATACCTTTAGCCTTTAAAACCGCCTGATAATGGCGGGCTAGAGCCAGCCCTTTTTTTTCGGCTTGCTCCAGATATTTAATTCCCTTAGCCATCTCGCGGGGTTTCAGGGCTCCCTCGGTGTGCCAAACCCCCAGAAAATACATCGCCTCGGCCTGCCCCTGAGCGGCTGATTTCTCCATCCATGAAATCGCCTCGTCCAAGTCTTGGCCCAACAAGGCTTGAGCTAGATTGGCCTGGGCAATGGGGTCCCCGCCCTCGGCCCTGGACCGGACCGCTTCTAAAGCCGGATTTGTACTCATAAAATTTTTTCCCGGAAAATCTTAATCATGGGATTTGTATTCCTTTTCCCTGATCCACATCGTGGAAAGCCATTTTATACCCTCAATAATTGGCCGCCCTGCGTGAATCGTAAGGGTGTTGGGTTCGTTCGCTTCGGTAACATTGATAAACATCAAGCCATCGCCTTTTTTGCCCCTGGTTTTAAGGCCAATATTAACAAATTCGGTCTCCCCGCCAGTAAATTCCTCATTCAGATTTACCAGGAAGGTTTTTTTGCGTTGGCCTGAGCGCTCTACTTCCGGGTTTTTGCCGGAGAAATCTGGGGTTAAAAAATCGCCGTGGGGTTTATATTCCTGGCCCGGTTCGTATTTCAGGATGCCCAGCATTTCCTGATTTTTAATGGGCTCACCCGAGGCCACCGAAATTCGCTCTAAAATGGAGTAAACGACGAGATCCTGCAGGGTCGGCCAGAACCTCATATCGCTTGAAGAGCGATATTCGTCCTGGATAAATTTCCCGGTAATTGGGTCAACCACCTGCGAGGGGTTTAAATGCCTGACCGACATGCCAATTAAATAATCGGTTTCCTCAAAGGTAAAAAACCCTGGAAATACCTCAATATGTGGACTTTCTCTCAACATGTTTGAGGACAAATTTTCCGGAAGGGGCGGGGTTGGAAAATAGCTTTCAATCAGCGCCCAATCCAAATCCGCTGGCTCAAAAGTGGGCTCAGGCAAGACCTCTGGAACCGAAAAACCTTCTACCCCGGGGAAAATCAGGGCTCCGGGATGTTTGCCTCTTTGGGCCGCAACGGCCATGAACATTTTTGCCTTTTCAGCTTCCGGCCCGGTATCTTTTTTATCCAAAACCCGTTTGGCATAGGCAAAGAGCGCCAGCATATCAAAGCGCTCGGCGGCGGCCTGAAGGAGCGTTTCCCCGACTTCGCCCGCATCAGATTTCATAAAACAAAGGAAAGCCAGCTGGCAAAGTGCCCTGGCGCTGCCTTCCCGGGCCTTTTTAATGACAATGGCAAGGCCAGCTTGCCAATCCCGTGTGACCCCTACCCCGTTGGCGTTAAGCGCGGCAAGCATCATATCCGCGTCGTCAAAATTCATCGCCGAGGCCTTGCCCAAAAGCGCACGCCCTTTGTCAAAATCCTGATCGATGAGGGTGCCCTGGATATGCCAGGCCCCAAGTGTATAAACCGCGCCCGCATGCCCGCCATCAATGGCCTTTTGCATCCAACCAAGCGAATTCTCTATGTTTTGGCGCGACGTAATGACCGCAAGAGCGTATTGCGCGTCGGTGTTTCCGCCCTTGGCCTGCTGGATAATGTTTTGCAAGCGCCGCTGATATTCCTTTGGATCAACCATGGTTTCCTTTTTTCTGGCGTTCTCTTAACACATCTGAAGACCTGAAGTTATTGACTTTAATCAAAATTGCGCCGGTCTATGGACAAAATCGTCTCCACCAAAACATTTGCCCCGCGGGCCATATCCTCGGGGGCGGTAAATTCGTTGGGGGAATGGCTAATACCCCCTTTAGAGGGCACAAAAATCATGCCCGATGGGGCAATCGCGGTCATGTCCTGGGTGTCGTGGCCCGCGCCCGAGGGCATCAACTTGGTGGAATAGCCCAGTTCTTGGGCGGCAGAATTAATGATATCCCTAATCCTTTCATCAGTGGGGGCAGGTTCGGATGCGGTTTCAATGGCAAGAAATTCTATAGGAGTTCCGGTTTCCTTGGCAATTTTTTCTGCCTCCCTTTTTATTTGTTCAAAAACGAAGTCTATTTTATCGGCCTCCAAATCCCTGATCTCAAGGCTCATGATAACCCTGCCCGGGATGACGTTGGGGGCGCCTGGAAAGGCCTGAATACGCCCCACGGTAGCGACCTGCCGGCCAGGCATCGTGGTCGCCACCCAATTTACCGCAAGGGTCAATTGCGCGGCCGCTAACATGGCATCCTTTCGGCGGTTCATTGGGGTGGTTCCCGCGTGGTTGGCAAAACCCTCAATAACAACATCCCACCAGCGGATCCCGACAATGCCCTCAACGACCCCGATATTAGTGCCCTCCTCATCCAGAAAAGCCCCTTGTTCGATATGAACCTCGATAAACGCTTTTAAATCGCCTGGGCTATAAGCGGCCTCATTTATCCGGGTTTGGTCGCCGCCCAGTTTATCAATACCATCGCCCATGGTCATTCCTGCCTGGCTGATCACTGAAAGCGTTTCCGGTTTCATTTTTCCGGACAAAACCAGGGAGCCGATCAAACCGCCTTCCTCATTTGTGAAATTAATAACTTCAAGGGGGTGCCTGGTGGTAATGCCCCGGGCGTTTAAAATTTCGATCGCTTCCAGAGCCGAAATAACCCCGACATCACCATCATAATTGCCGCCTCCCGGAACTGAATCGATATGGCTGCCAAACATGATAATCGGTAATTCAGGGTCACTGCCTTCACGCCGCCCGATAATATTTCCGGCGGTGTCTACGCGGACCTCAAGACCAAGCCCCTCCATTTCGCCGATTAGCCACTGGCGGGCCTCAACATCGGCATCTGTAAACGCATAACGATCAACCCCGCCATCGTCATTGGCACCAAATTCTGAAAGCGCATCAATCCTGCCGTGCATGCGATCAGCATCCGCTTCCTGGGCCAGGCTTGCGGTCGCCCAAAAAACATAAAAAAGTATTAAAATTCCTTTTATTT
>JAZFRG010000050.1:0-3036 GCA_036445535.1 Sphingomonadales bacterium | reverse complement strand
AATCACCCCCGCGCCAATATTGGCCCCCGCGCCAACGTTGGCATCGCCGATGTAGGATAAGTGTGAGGCTTTTGCGCCCTTGCCGATTTTTGATTTTTTAACCTCAACAAAATTGCCAATCTTGGCCCCTTCACCAATATCGGCACCGGGTCTAAGCCGCGCATAAGGCCCCACCGATGCGCCTTTTCTGACAATGCAGTGCTCGAGATGGCTGAAGGAATGAATGGTTGCCCCCTCCTCGACGTTAACACCCTCCCCAAAGACGACATGGGGCCAGACGGTGACATCCGCGCCCAGTTTAGTATCGTGGGAAAAATGAACGCTCATGGGGTCAATGAGGGTAACCCCTGCCTCCAAGGCCGCCAATCGCAGCCTTTTTTGCAGCGCCTTTTCGACGTTGGCTAATTCCGACTTTGTATTCACCCCTTGAAACTCCTTTTGGTTTTCCCGGATTACCGGTATTTTATGCCCGTCTTCGCGGAGCAGCGCAATAACATCGGTCAGGTAATACTCGCCTTTCGTATTATCGTTGGATAATTTGTCCAAAACCCCGAACAAATCCTTAGCCCCGGCTATCATAACCCCGGAATTGCATAAGGTGATGTTTTTTTCAGCCTCCGTCGCCTCCGCAAACTCAACAATCTTTTCCAGCCCATCTTCCGCCATCACCAGGCGGCCATATTTGCCGGGGTCTCCCGTTTCCATGCCAACCAGCGCTAAGGGGTTGTCCCCCTTGGCTGATAGGATCTTTGACAGGGTTTCAGCCCGAACCAGCGGGCAATCCCCCAAAAGGATCAAAATATCTCCGCCAAAGCCGCCGTAGGTATCTTTTGCCATCATCACCGCATGACCGGTACCGTTTTGCGGGTCTTGAACGGCGGTTTGGGTGCCGCCGTGGTTGGCCTTGATATAGCCCTCAACTAAACCCCGCCCATGGCCGGTGATAACGACTATTTTCTTTGGCGTTAGCGCCTTTGCGGTATCAATGACGTGGCCCAGCATGGGCTTGCCGGCGAGCGCATGCAAAACCTTAGGAAGCGCAGATTTCATGCGGGTGCCCTCGCCGGCTGCGAGAATGATAATGCCAAGGTTTTTGCCGCTCATTTTGTTATATTTCCCTAAACTCACCGCTTTAGATAGTCCCGATCGCCTGTTGTCAAGCTGCTAAAAGGCCATATAAGGGGATAAAACACGGCGAAATGATGATGAAAGCTAGCAATTTTAAATGCCTGATCTTTGATCTCGATGGCACCTTGGTCGATACCGCACCGGATTTGCTGGCCACCCTTAACGTGCTTTTCACCCGCCGTGGCCACCGTGAGATTACCCTGGGGGAGATCAGAACCGTGATTGGGCTCGGTGCCAAATCGATGATCCGCAAGGGCGGCGAGCTGACGGGCAACGCCTTCGAGGAAGCAGAAGTCGACGAAATTTTCACTGAATATCTGGGTTATTACAGCGCCCACATTGCCGATCACAGCCGGATCTTTTCCGGCGGGATCGAAGTTCTGGATGCCGGCAAGGCGGCAAACATCGGACTGGCAATTTGCACCAACAAGCTGGAAAGCCTGACAATCACCTTGCTTGAAGCTTTAAACCTCAGCGATTATTTCCAGACGGTCATCGGCTCTGACACCTTGGCGACCATGAAGCCCGACCCGGCGGGGGTTTTTAAAATCCTTAAAAACGCGGGATGCAAACCCGAAGAGGCGTTATTCATTGGCGATAGTATAAACGATCTTAAAGCAGCCCAGAATGCCAGCGTTCCCTGCGTTCTGGTTGATTATGGCTACACCCAAACCCCGGCCAAAGAGCTCGGCCCTGATGCCGTGATCAGTGATTTGGCAGAGTTGCTTAATCCTTTGTCGGCAGAATAACCGTCCAGGTTTGGCTTAGGATTACCAGCCCGTCCTGATTTGAAGTCTCAATTTTAACCTGGAAGAACCCCATCGGTTTGGTTTTGGACCTCCAGGCCTTGATGATTTCCCCCCGCACAGCCAGCGTGTCCTCTGGTTTTAGGGGCGCTAAGAATTTAAAGTCCTGGACCTCAAGCCCAATAATTGGCCTATCCCCCAAGGGTTTGGCCAGGGCCATAAGGCGCATCGATAAGGCCGCCGTGTGCCAGCCGCTGCCAATCAGCTCGCCAAAGATGCTTTCCTTGCCAGCCTGCTCGTCGAGGTGCATGGGCTGGGGGTCGTACTGGGAGGCGAAATCCTTGATCATCTCAAGCGTTACTTTAATCTCACCAGCATCAAACCCATCGCCAACCTCAAAATCTTCAAAAAAAGGCAGTGTTTTATCGGTCATATTTTAATTTTCCTTACAAAGATTATTTGAGGTTTTTTCGATTTTTATCCGGGTCTCGATTTTTTCAAAAATGAATCCAAGCACATCCTGCCAAACCAAACCTGCCATACAATCACGCAACAGCAAATGATAGCCGGTATTGTAAACTTTTCTGGTTTTTAGCTCCCCGGGCAGGTTTTTCCACAGTTTGCGCGACATTTTATCCGGCACCATGTCATCCTTCTCCCCGTACAGCAGAAAGGTTGGCACCTGAATTTCGGAAGCGGATTTCATCCCCCTAAGCATCACCCGGGTCAGACCATAAATGGCATCAATCCTGGTTTTTTTGATGATAAAAGGGTCCCGTGACAGGGCGATCAAGGCTTGGGTGTTATCCGAAGGTTCAAGGTTCAGGTTTTTACCGGAGAACTTCTTGCCGGGCATAAGGTGCGCGGTCAGCCACAGCGCCGGGACATAAACAACGTTCACCGGCCGCTTGCCCCAAACCGCCGGGGCAATCAGGATCAAGCCGTCCGCGGCCTCAGAACCCGCCAGGGCAAAAAGCGCGACCGCCCCACCCATGCTTTCGCCCATCAAAAACACTGGTTTTCCCGGGAATTTTTTACGGATTAGCCCCAAAACAGCCAACACATCGTGCCTCGAAGCTTCTTTTTTAGCCCAGGTGCCGGCCTTTTCATCTTCGCCAAAGCCCCGTTGGTCATAGGCAAAGGTCAAAATCCCGTTTTCAGC
>JAZFRG010000049.1:0-11800 GCA_036445535.1 Sphingomonadales bacterium | reverse complement strand
AACCGAAGATTTTTATGATGGCATAGTTAGTTCCGGCGACCTGGCCCGTGAGTTTTTAGAACGAAAACAGGAAAGTTCCTTCTTTTTTATCGGGCCGGTGCGGGATCATCCAACGCTCAAAGGTCTGACAAACCCGCAAACAACTGATCTGCGTGAAGCGAATTATATTTTATGCACCGGATTTTTTGAAGATTGGGGGTTCGAGGCTAAGCAATATGAGGCCTTTTTATCAGCGGCCATTGAAAGACAAATCCCATTAATCTGCGCCAACCCTGACCTGGAGGTTTATATCGGCGATACCCGGATGTTATGCGCGGGAACTTTGGCCAAAATGTATGAGGGCCTTGGCGGGAAAGTCCATTGGCTAGGAAAACCCAAGGCCATTGCTTACCAAAAATGTTTTGAAATACTGCCAAAGGGACTGGGGCCTGAGGAAATTTTGGCCATTGGGGATAATCTTGAAACTGACATTTTGGGGGCCAACGACCAGGGAATTGAAAATTTACTTATCACTTCTGGGGTGCACGGCAAACATGGGTCAACCAAAGAAGAGCTTGAACCGTTCATGAAAACGCTCAATATTTGGCCCAACTATTTTATGACCCGGTTAGATTGGTAGAAATGGAAATTATTCGCCATATTGAGGATCTAGGTCCTGCCCTTCAGGGCGGGGTAGCGGCTCTGGGGAATTTTGATGGCTTCCACCGGGGCCATCAGGTCGTGGTAGGCGAGGCCGGGCGTATTGCCAGATCTGAAAACAGACCTTTTTTAGTGGTGATGACCGAACCCCACCCAAGGGCCTTCTTTAATCCTTCGGGCGAGGCGTTTCGGTTGACGCCGTTTAGGGAACGCTTGAATTTGCTGGAAAATTTTGGGATTGATGGGGCCATTATCCTGCCTTTCAACAAAGACCTTTCAAGTTTGTCCCCGGGGGAATTTTCCGGTGATATTTTAAAGAAAGGCTTGAAAATATCGCATGCTTTGGTTGGCTATGATTACCGGTTTGGCAAAGGCCGGGCAGGGGATGCTAAAAGCCTGGGTGATTTGGGTATAGAAGTTGGGTTTGGCACAACGGTCATCCCGCAAATTCATTTTGGAGTTGAAGGGGCCGCGGGGCAGGCTTACTCCTCAACGCTGGTAAGGGACTCTCTAAAAGAAGGCAAACCCAGACAGGCCGCTGCGCTTTTGGGGCACTGGTGGACCGTGAACGGGCCCATCGTTGATGGTGAGAAAAGAGGGCGCCGGATTGGATTCCCAACCGCCAATATTGAATTTCATGATTCCATCGTTCCCCGCCACGGTGTTTATGCGGTTCGGGCCAGAGTTGAGGGGGCGGGGGATGAGCTTATCGAAGGGGTCGCCAACATCGGCGTTAGGCCAACCTTTGGGGGCGAAAAGGTGTTGCTTGAAGCTCATTTGTTTAATTTTAAAGGGGATCACTATGGCCGCCACATACGACTTCATTTTATTGCCGGTATTAGGCCGGAGAAAAAGTTTGACTCTTTGGAAGCATTAAAAGCCCAAATTTCTAGGGATTGTGAAACCGCAAAAGAGCTTCTGAGTGACCCCGAAAATGCCCACGACCATTTACAATTACCAACCCTTGACGCCTATTTAAAAAGCCACCCAAAACCCCCTTTTTAAAGGCGTTATTCCTCTCGACTTATGGAAAGCCCCTTGTTACAAGCAACAACTTGAAGCGGGCGCTAAGCCCTTGAAAGGGAACATAAACAGGCCATGGCCAACGACTATCGCGATACCATTTTACTTCCCAAAACCGAATTCCCGATGAAGGCCAACCTGCCAAATAGGGAACCGGAAATCGAAAAGTTGTGGGAAAAAGAAAATCTTTACGCCGAGCTTCGGAAAATTTCTGCGGGGCGTGAGAAATTCATTCTTCACGATGGCCCGCCCTATGCTAACGGCGATATCCATATTGGCCACGCCATGAACAAAATCCTGAAAGATTTCATTGTCAGATCCCGCCAAATGCTGGGTTTTGATGCTCCTTACGTACCCGGGTGGGATTGCCACGGGCTTCCCATTGAGTGGAAAATTGAGGAAAAATACCGCAAGAAAAAATTGAACAAGGATGAGGTCCCTCCAAAGGAATTTCGCCAGGAATGTCGTGATTTTGCGGCTCACTGGATTGAGGTGCAAAAAGTTGAGTTTAAGCGCCTTGGGATTACCGGCGACTGGGACAACCCCTACACTACAATGGCCTTTGACGCGGAAGCTACGATCGTTTCCGAACTTTTGAAATTTGCCAAAAGTGGTAGCCTTTACCGGGGCTCAAAACCGGTGATGTGGTCACCGGTTGAGAAAACCGCCCTGGCCGAGGCCGAGGTAGAATACCACGACCATACATCGACGACCATTTATGTCGCTTTTCCAGTTATCAAAACCTCCAATTCAAAGCTTGAGGGTGCAAGCTTTGTAATCTGGACGACGACCCCCTGGACTATCCCGGGGAATCGGGGAATTTCTTATAGCCAAAACTTGAAATATGCCCTGATCAAGGTTGATGCGGTGGCCGAGGGCTCCCTTGCCAAACCGGGGCAAAAACTGGTTGTTGCAGAAAACCTGATCTCTACGATGGTTGAAGAATGCGGGATTTTGAAATTTTCCAAGGAACTTTCTGATATTTCGGGCGCTGAATTTTCTGACACTATTTGCAATCACCCCTGGAACGGGAAGGGGTATGATTTTGAGGTTCCGCTTTTCCAGGCCGATCACGTAACCGATGAACAGGGCACAGGGTTTGTCCACACCGCTCCCGGGCATGGTGCCGAGGACTATGATGCCTGGTTAAAGGCTGGGCATTCAGATATTCCCTTCACTGTTGGTGGCGATGGCAGATATTTTGACCATGTCCCATTGGTGGCGGGTGAGCACGTTTATAAGGTTGCCGATCATGTTTGCGATCTTCTGGCTGAGGCAGGTGCGCTATTAATGAAGGGTTCCGTGGTCCACAGCTATCCCCATTCCTGGCGCTCAAAAGCCCCGTTGATTTTTCGCAACACCCCCCAGTGGTTCATAAGTATGGAGAAAAATGATCTTCGCCAAAAAGCACAGGAAGCGATCGAAGATGTTCGGTGGGTGCCGACCGCCAGCAAGCGGCGGATTTCGGCAATGGTTGCAAGCAAGCCCGACTGGGTAATTTCCAGGCAGCGTGCCTGGGGGGTGCCAATCACTGTTTTTTCGAACAAGGAGACTGGTGATGTTCTGGTTGATGAAGCCGTCAATAAACGCATTGTCGAAGCGATCAAAAAAGAAGGTGCCGATGCCTGGTTTTTAACCGACGCTCAGGATTTTCTAGGGGCGGATTATAAAGTCGAGGATTATGAGAAGTGTTCAGATATTTTGGATGTCTGGTTTGATTCCGGCTCCAGTCATGCCTTTGTCGTTGAGGCACGCGAGGATTTGGGACAAAAGGCGGATGTTTATGTCGAAGGTTCTGACCAGCACCGGGGCTGGTTCCAGTCGAGCTTGATTGAAAGTTGTGGGACCCGGGGTGAGGCCCCCTATAAGGAGGTCGTTACCCATGGTTTTGCTATGGATGGCGCTGGTAAAAAAATGTCCAAGTCGCTGGGCAATGTGGTTTCACCCTTGAAAATTATTGACCAGTTTGGTGCGGATATCCTGCGCCTTTGGGTTGCCTCTACCGACTATTTTGATGACGTCAGAATCGGCCAGCAAATTCTTCAAGGTCAGGTCGACAGCTATCGGAAAATCAGAAATACCTTCCGGTTTTTACTGGGTAATCTAAATGATTTTAGCGAAAAAGAAGTCCTCCCCGTTTCAAAAATGCCCGAGCTTGAGCGTTGGGTTCTAAACCGGCTTTATGAAATGGACCAACGGATCAGGCAAAACATCAACGACTACGATTTTAATGCCATGTACCAGGCGCTATATAATTTTTGCATCCTGGACCTTTCCCAGTTCTACTTTGATATCAGGAAAGATAGCCTTTATTGCGATGCAAAAGATTCAGATCGTCGCCGTGCCGCCCGGACGGTTCTCCATCATTTGTTCAGTACCTTAAGCGCCTGGTTTGCTCCGATTTTGCCCTTTACCGCCGAGGAAGTTTGGCGGATGCAAATGGGCGATAAGGCTGGAAGTGTTCATGCCCGGGTTTTTCCCGAAATTCCTGAGGACTGGAAGAATGAAAATTTAGCCACGAAATGGACGACCATCCGCCAGGTCCGGCGCGTTGTCACCGGGGCTCTGGAAATTGACCGCCGTGACAAGGTTATCGGCTCCAGCCTGGCCGGGACTGTTAAAATTTATATTGAAAATGAAGCCTTTAAGCAGGCGATTGAAGGTACGGATTTTGGAGAAACTTCTATCACCTCCGGTGCCGAGGTGATCTTTGGAAAAGCTCCCGAGAATGCCTTCCGGCTGGACGATGTTAAGGGCGTCGCTGTTGTTACCGCCAAGGCTTCGGGCGAAAAATGCCAGCGCTGCTGGATGATTCTGGATGAGGTCGGTAAAGATGAAACCAATGACGATCTTTGCCAGCGGTGTAGCGGTGTGGTGGCAGACTTTCCTGCGCTCCCGGAGGGGTCATGAAAAAGCAAATCGGGTTTCTTATAGCCCTTGGGGTTTTTCTTCTCGACCGGGTTTCAAAATACTGGATTGTTGACGTTATTGACCTTGAAAAAAATGGTGCCATAGACCTGCTTCCCTTTTTTGAACTGCGATTCGTTGAAAACACCGGGATATCCCTGGGTCTTTTCCAAATGGAAGGGGATCCGGGCAGGTATTTGCTGATTGCCCTCACCGGGGTTGTCAGTATTATTGTTGCCGTCTGGCTTTGGCGGGAAACCACTCATTTGGTTAAAACCGGGTTGGGGCTTGTTTTGGGCGGTGCCCTTGGTAATATTTGGGACAGATTTGAATACGGCGGGGTGGCGGACTTTCTTCACTTTTATTTGGGGGACTGGTCTTTTTATATTTTTAATGTCGCCGATGCTGCCATAACCATAGGTGTATTACTTCTTTTATGGGATGCCTTGCTCTCGCCCCAAAAAAAGAATAAGTAATTATGACAAAATTTCCGGGCAAGATTCAGGGATAGGGAAAACAATGATAAAATCTAAAAATTTTGGTATCACGATCAGCGCTTTACTTGCTGTAACGATTGTTTCTGGCTGTAGCCAGATTCAAAGTATTACCGGTAAGGGGAAAAACCCCCCCGATGAGTTTGCAGTTGTTGAGCGCCCCTCATTGGTCGTTCCTCCTGATTATAGTCTGGCCCCGCCAATCCCAGGAGAGCCTTCCCCTCAAGACTTGGCTTCTGCACCGGATACGCTGCGCGCACTTTTCCCAGACCGAGAAAATGTTGTCCCGCAAATTTCTGATGGCGAAGCGGTTCTTTTAAGAAATATTGAAGCTGCTCCCTTGTCGGAAGTTCGCTCAGAAGTGGGGGATTTGGGAACGGAAGTGGTCGAAAAAGGCACCCTTTTGGATGAAATCATGGATCCCGAGGAACGCGAAGGTGAGCTTGACAATTCCGATGTTAAGCACATCAGCTCTGAAGACGAAGACGGCTAAACTCTCATTTTAAAAGCATTATTAGCCAAGGCCTAGAAAGCCGTGGCAAAAGGTCTTTCCCTGGGGTATCTTTTACCCCAACTGTTTCCGGGGACGGCTTTTGACCATCAGACAACTACCAGAAAAACTTGTAAACCAGATTGCTGCCGGTGAGGTTATCGAGCGGCCAGCTAATGTCGTCAAAGAACTTGTCGAAAATGCTCTTGATGCCGGGGCTTCCAGAATTGAAGTTGAAATCGAAGGTGGGGGAAGAGAGCGCATTATCGTTTCAGATAATGGCTTTGGTATGTCAAAGTCAGAACTGGGTTTAAGCCTAGAGCGTCACGCCACTTCAAAATTACCAACCGGGGATTTGGAAAAAATTGATACCCTCGGGTTTCGCGGTGAAGCCTTGCCGTCAATTGCTTCAGTGAGCCGGTTTCAGATTTCAAGCCGCAAAAAAGGCGCGGGCGATGCCTGGGCTCTTTCTGTGGTGGGGGGCAAAAAAAGCGATCCTAAACCTGCCGCCTTAGAGAAGGGCACCAGGGTTGAGATTAAAGATCTTTTTTATTCGACACCAGCACGGCTAAAATTTTTAAAGACCGAACGCACGGAAGTTTCCAGAATCAAGGATACCATTAAAAGCCTGGCAATGGCCTATCCAAAAACCGGTTTTTCGCTGGTAAGCAATGGCCGGGCTTTGCTCCGGGTGGCCTCCCTTTCCGGCGAAAAGTTGGAAATCTCCCTTAAGCGCCTGGGGGATGTTCTTGGTGAAGATTTTGTTTTGAATGCTATTCCCGTTAGGGCGGAACGCGATGGGTTGGAACTTTTAGGTTTTGCCGGGGTGCCCACTTTTAATAGGGGAAATGCCCAACACCAGTTTCTTTTTGTCAACGATCGCCCGGTCCAGGACCGGCTTCTATTTGGTGCGGTGCGAGGGGCATATATGGATTTTTTGGCGCGAAACCGGCACCCTGTTTTGGCACTTTTCCTGACGGTTCCCCATGAAAATCTTGATGTTAATGTTCACCCCACCAAAGCTGAGGTTCGTTTTCAGGATGCTGGGAGAGTAAGAGGGTTAATCGTAAGCTCGCTCAGGCAAGCCCTGGCTTCGGCGGGGCATCAGGCCTCAACCACGGTGGCCGATCAGGTTTTACAAAGGGCCACCCCGGGATTCTCGGCCTACTCTGCACCCGGGGAAAGAAAAATTATTCCAAATGTTGGAGGGCTCAATGATCCTAACCAGGCCCAGGAAGGGTTCGGTTTTGGCGCCGAAGCCTTGTCAGCCCGGGTTGATGAACAGGAGGAAGCTACTTCCCTGCAGAACAATCCACTGGGGGCCGCCCGGGGTCAGGTTCATGAAACCTACATCGTAGCCCAGACCGCTGATGGCCTTGTGATCGTTGACCAGCATGCAGCCCATGAGCGCCTAGTTTATGAACGGATGAAAGCCATGCTCAACCAAAAGGGCGCAGAGCGTCAGGTACTTCTGATTCCTGAGGTGGTTGAGCTGGATGAGGCATCGGTAAATTTGCTGGGAGAACGGGCGGTTGAATTTAAAGAACTTGGCCTCGTTTTAGAGCCTTTTGGCGAAGGTGCGGTAGTGGTTCGGGAAACCCCGGCACTTTTGGGAGAGGTTGATATTAAAGGACTGGTTAAGGACCTGGCTGATGATTTGGAGGCTTTGGATGAACATCTTAATCTGAAAGAACGTTTGCAAGATGTCTGTTCAACCATGGCCTGCCATGGCAGCGTTAGGGCGGGGCGGCGGTTGAACAATGATGAAATGAACGCGCTTCTCCGTGAAATGGAAGCAACCCCCCATTCCGGACAGTGCAACCATGGCCGGCCCACTTATGTTGAATTAAAGTTAAAAGATATTGAGCGGCTTTTTGGGCGGCGTTAGGCCGATTTTTCGATAAAATAGACGCGGCGAAAGCCCTGTTTTAAGGTTTTAACTATTTCTAAACCTTCAGGAACCTCCACCTCATCATTTTTATCAACTTCAAGAACAAGCAGGCTGGTTTCTCCAACCCAGTTTTTCTCCAGTAAACTTCTCATGCAAGGACCAGCAAGGGCACGGCCATAGGGAGGGTCCATAAAAATCACATCAAAGGGCTTGTCCGACCCAGGCAGGTTGCGGGCATCGACCCTTAATATTTTTGCCAATTCCTCTACCTCAAGAAGTGAAATATTTTCTTTTAAAATGGAAAGCCCTAGGGAGTGTTTTTCGACCCAGGTGGCACTGGTTGCGCCGCGCGACAGGGCCTCAAGCCCCAACGCCCCTGTGCCAGAGAAAATATCGGCAACCCGCCTGCCATGAAAACCGCCAATCCGGTGATCCACCGCGCTAAAAATACTTTCCCGAAGCCGCCCCGTGGTTGGCCTAATATCCACTGTACTTGGGGTTATTAAATTTCGACCACGAAATTTCCCGCCAATAATCTTCATTTCTTTTTCCAGACAGTTTGTAGGTGCTTATCCGAAACTTCCAAAACCTCCTCGCGGTTCATTTCACCCAAAGTAAACGGGCCGTAGGTGGTTCTGATCAACCGGGTTACTTTTAAATCCAGCGCTGCCAGGACTTTTTTTACTTCCCTGTTTTTCCCTTCCTTCAAGACCATTACCAGCCAGTTATTGGCTCCTTGCTTTTTATCAAGCTTGGCCTCTATTTCCCCGTAACGAACCCCGCTTACTGTAATCCCTTTTTTTAGGGCTTTAAGTCTTTGCTCATTAACCCTGCCGAAAACGCGCACCCTATAGGTCCTTTTAATCTCTGAGGATGGATGCTCAAGATGGCGGGCCAGTTCGCCGTCGTTGGTCAAAAGCAACAGCCCTTCGGTATTGATATCAAGACGGCCAACGCTAACCACTCTGGGCATGGTTTTTGGAAGCGAACTAAAAACCGTAGGCCGCCCCTGGGGGTCCCTTGCAGTGGTGACCAAACCCTTTGGTTTATGATATCGCCAAAGTCTGGTTTTTTCACGCCCGGAAATGGGTTTGCCATCAACTAGAATGTCTTTGGTATCCGAAATCAAGGTTACCGGGGTTTCAACAATTTTCCCCTCAAACGATATTCTTCCGGCGGCAATCATTCGCTCGATCTCGCGCCGCGAGGCGACCCCGGCCCGGGCTAAAATCTTGGCGATGCGTTCTTTATTTTGACTTGGTTTCATTTCTTCAACATAAAGAAGCTACGACCAACCAGCAATCGGGTTTTAAGATGATATGGCCAAACAGTTTGAAAATTATATGGAAGAAGCTTTTTTAGAAGCGGGTTTTGCCCAGGATAGGGGCGAGGTTCCTGTTGGCGCTGTCATTGTTGATCCCAAGACAAAAAAAATAATTGCCCGATCTGGTAATCAAGTTATGGAATTGAAAGACCCTACCGGCCATGCTGAAATTCAGGCTATTCGTGAGGCTTGCTCGATTTTAAGGAGCGAACGGCTGCCTGGCTTTGACTTGTATGTTACGCTGGAACCTTGCGCAATGTGCGCCACAGCGATTTCATTTGCCCGCCTCAGAAGGCTTTATTTTGGCGCCGAGGATCTTAAAATGGGCGGGGTCTTAAATGGGCCAAAAATTTTCTCGAACCCCAACTGTCACCATGCGCCGGAAGTTTACGATGGCATGGGTGCCGCGCGGGCAAAGAAATTAATGCAAGACTTTTTCAAAGCCAAACGCTAATAGTTTTGGGTGGGGTAATGGAAAATCTAAATGAAATAGCAATGAACGTTTCGACCTGGTTTCAGGAGAATGTATTAGTTCCTGAGGTCCTTGGTCAATTAGCGGTCTTTTTAGGGCTGGCTTTGGCTGCTCAATTTCTGGCTAAGATTACCAATAAAAAACTCACTGCCCTTGCCACCGATAATAAGACGTTTTCAAAATTTGAAGATTTTATTGACCCGCTCTATTTTCCAATGATTTTATTGATATTTCTCTTTTTAACGCGAACCGCCGCAATTTTATTTGAATTTCCAGTCAAAGTGATTGAGGGGGCGGGAACCCTTACCGTAGCCTGGATTGGGGTTCGGCTATTTACCCGGTTTATTCGAAGCCAAAGAACTGCCCGGGTGTTGTCTGTTTTTGTGGTCTCCATCGCGGCCTTAAAAATTTCCAATCTTTTGGGCCCTCTAATCGAAGTTCTTCAGGGGTTTGCCTTAACCTTCGGTGAAACCAGGGTTAGCGCCTACGATGTAATTTGGGGTTTTTTAACCCTGATAATATTTATTTGGGTGGGGCTGGCCATTTCCAGGTTGATTGATAGCCAATTAAAATCTACCAGAAGTGTTAATCCTTCGGTCAAGGTTCTTTTGGGAAAAATAAGCAAGATTACCCTCATTACATTCGCTTTCCTGATTGCAATGAACACCATGGGAATTGACCTGACCGCCTTGGCGGTCTTTGGCGGCGCCCTTGGTGTTGGTCTTGGTTTTGGCCTGCAAAAGGTGGTTTCCAACTTTATCTCGGGGGTTATTCTTTTGATGGACCGGTCCATTAAACCGGGCGATGTGATCCAAATTCAAGACACCTATGGGTCCATTAACAAATTGGCGGCGCGCTATACCTCGGTGATTACCCGCGACGGCACCGAATACCTGATCCCTAATGAGGACATGATTACCCAGCCGGTGATCAACTGGTCGCACACTAACCGGGTTGTCAGGCGGCGTATCCCGCTTTCTGTGGATTACAAAACTGATTTAAATGAAGCGATGGAAATAATGACCCAGGTGGCGATTGATAATGAAAGGGTCTTGGAAGACCCCAAACCAAAAACCCTGCTAAAGGGGTTTGGTGACAATGGGGTAGAACTGGAACTTCGTATGTGGATTAATAACCCTGAGGATGGTGTTTCAAATATAGGCAGTGAAGTTATGATGGAAATCTGGAACCGGTTTCATGCCGCCGGGGTTAATTTTCCTTTTCCGCAAAGGGTTATTCATTTTGCCGAGGATGTTTCCGCCAAAAGGAAAATTGTTAGAAAAAAGAAAAAAAGTTAGGGTCCTAATCGGTTTCCCGCTCAATCGCTCGCCAGCCAATATCGGTCCTGTAAAAACCCTCTGGCCAGTTAATTTTTTCAATCGCCTGGTAGGCCTTATCTCTGGCTTCGGAGACACTTTCACCCCGGGCAGTAATGTCTAGAACCCGCCCGCCAACACTAAGAATTTTTTCGCCTTCTTTTTTGGTTCCGGCATGGAAAACAAAAACATCTTCACTGTTTAAGTCATTTAAACCCTTAATCTCTGTGCCTTTTTCATAAGACCCTGGGTAACCTTTGGTGGCATAAACCACTGTCAAAGCTACATCTTCGTGCCATTCAAGTTCAATTTGATCCAGCGTGCCATCAATCGAGGCCAGCATAGCCGGAACAAGGTCTGATTTCAGCCGAAACAAAATCACCTGGCATTCAGGGTCCCCAAACCGGACATTATATTCGATTAATTGGGGTCCTTTTTCGGTGATCATCAACCCGGCATAAAGAACCCCTTTAAAAGGGTGTCCCTCCGCAGCCATGGCCTTAACACTTGGCCTGATAATATCAATCATGACCTGGTCACACATCGCACCGGTCATGACCGGGGCCGGGGAATAGGCCCCCATGCCGCCGGTGTTGGGGCCTTCATCATTATCAAAAGCCCGCTTGTGGTCCTGGGATGTAGCCAGTGGCAAAATACTTTCCCCATCAACCAGAACAATAAAGCTGGCTTCCTCCCCTTTTAGAAATTCTTCTATGACGACACTGCTTCCCGCCTCACCAAACTTCCCACCAAAAATATCCGCATTGGCGGCCTTGGCCGCTTCTTTATTGGCCGGAATAATTACCCCTTTACCCGCCGCCAGGCCGTCGGCCTTGATCACTACATTGGTGGAAACAATATCCAAATACGCGTTGGCCTCTTCCAACGAACTGCATCTTTTGTAGCTTGCGGTCGGGATATTGTATTTGGCGCAAATATCCTTGGTGAACCCTTTTGAGCCTTCCAGTTGCGCAGCCCTTGCCGAGGGGCCAAAGGCTTTTATCCCGGCTTCGGTTAAATCATCCACCAGCCCCTCAACCAAGGGTGCTTCCGGGCCAACCACGACCAGGTCAATACCTTCTTCACGGCAAAAAGAAATGACTGCATCGTGGTCGCTGGCGTCTATAGAAACGCAAGTTGCTTGTTCTGAAATCCCGCCGTTGCCGGGTGCACAGTAAAGAGTATCAACCATTTCAGATTGAGCAATTTTCCAACATAAGGCGTGTTCACGTCCGCCCCCGCCA
>JAZFRG010000048.1:0-5251 GCA_036445535.1 Sphingomonadales bacterium | reverse complement strand
GCTATATTGATGATCACCAAAAGGCCATTGCCGAGGATTTTATTGAACTTTTGTCGCTGCCAAATGTCGCCACCAATTTGGGCGATATTTATGCCAACGCCAGTTATATCCAGGGGCTGTTTGAGGACCGGGGGTTTTTCACGGAACGTTTGGTGCTTGGTCTGGAAACCCGCCCGGTAATCATTGGCCATCTGAACGTCGGTGCTGAAAAAACCGTGACCATTTATATCCACTATGATGGCCAACCGGTCGATGAAAGCCGCTGGGCAACCCCGGCTTTTGAACCGGTTTTAAGGGCAGGGCGGCTGGAAGATGATGCTGAAATTATAGATTTGGAAACTTTTGAGGGCGATTTCCTTAATGAATTCCGGTTTTATGGCCGCTCCGCCAGCGATGATAAGGCCCCGATCATTGCACTTTTATATGCCCTGGACGCTATGAAGGCGGCAGGAATAAAGCCTTCCGTAAACATAAAACTGTTTCTGGAAGGTGAGGAAGAAGCAGGCTCACCCTCGCTTAAGAGCATTGTTGATAGGCATAAGGACAAGTTGGCATCTGATTTTTGGCTGTTTTTTGATGGGCCCCAGGACCAGCGTGGCAACCCGCGAGTAGTTCTGGGGGTCAGAGGCACATTCGGCTTTGGATTGACGGTTTATGGCCCGATAAGGGGTCTCCACTCAGGTCATTACGGCAACTTTGCTCCCAATCCCTCCCTCAGGTTGGCACACCTATTGGCCTCCATGCGCACCGAGGACGGTAACACCCTGATCGAAGGTTTTTATGATGAAGTTCGGGCGGCTGGTTCGTTGGAAAAAAGCCTTATTGCAGCTATTCCAAGCGCCGATGCGCTTATAATGCGGGATGCCGGCATTTCTGATCGTGAATACCCAAACCTCCGGTATGAGGAAACCCACCTGATCCCGGCCCTGAATATCCGCGGGCTCCAGGCTGGTGGGGTAGGGGATAAAGCGCGCAATATCATTGATAGCCGGGCTATTGCCAGCGTTGGCATTCGGCTTGTCCCCGATATGACGCTCGAGAAGACCATCGAGGTGGTAGAAGCCCACATCCGGGCCGAGGGTTATTTTATCACCTATGATGAACCAACTCTTGAAGATCGCCTGGCGCACCCGAAAATTGCCAAGATTGACTGGAGCAAGGCCGGCTATGCCGCCGTCCGGGCCAATGCCGACGATCCTTTTGTGGCAAAGACCATAGAAATTATGCAGGATATTTCCGGCGGTGAAACGCTAATTTACCCGATATTGGGCGGCAGCTTGCCCTTAGCCCATATCGTATTGCCCTTGGATGTGCCGTTTGTGGTGCTGCCGATTGCCAATCAGGACAATTCCCAGCACGCGCCAAATGAAAACATCAGGGTTGGCCACCTTTTTAAAGGGATTGAGATTTATGCCGCCCTGCTGGCGGGATTGGGCGAATAACTTTTTTTGCCGGTTTGGGCCTAGAGCCCGAGCCCATAATAGACCAGCAATAATCCTACTGCGGTTGAACTGACCCCGATCACACGCAGGGTAGTTTGACTGAAGCCTGCCCAAATTCGGGTTGCGTACCCGCGCATGCGGCCCGGAAACGGGATGATTAAAAGCGCCGAAATGATTACCGCTAACACCCCCAAAAGATAAACCGCGACCGCCCAACCTCCTGTTTCTCCCAACGAGGCCCAGATTAAAACCGCGCCAAAAAACGAAAATACCATCCCGAGCGTCCGCATCCGTTTATCTGTTTCGAATAAACGAAGGGTTTGGGCGCGGGTTTTTTCCGGGGCAAAGATAAAAGGCCCCCGGGTGAAAATAATCAGCAATCCAACAGCAATGATAACGATGGCTAAAGCACTCATTTTAACCTCCCTCAAAAGTTAAGAGTTTATAGTCTATATTTGGGAAGCACCGACCTTGATTTCAAACAAAATCGAGGGGGCGGATTTATTTATAAATTCTGATGACTTGATCTTCGCCTTCACGGACAGCGCCCCGGTACATGCCGGTGGTGTTGAATTTCATGGTGATATTGCCCATTGGATCAACCGCAATAATGCCGCCATCGCCGCCCATTTCAATAAGCTTGCCATGAACGATTTGCTCGGCAGCCTCATCAAGCGATAGCCCCTTATATTCCATCAGAGCGCAGATGCTACGGGCAACTGTGGCACGGATAAAATATTCCCCTGCTCCGGTGCCGGATACCGCACAGGAATTGTTATCAGCATAGGTCCCGGCGCCAATAATCGGGGTGTCACCAACCCGGCCCCAACGTTTGTTGGTAAGCCCGCCAGTGGAGGTGCCCGCTGCCAAATTGCCTGCTTTATCAAGGGCCACGGCGCCAACAGTTCCAAATTTCTTTTCATCCAGGGGCATAATCAGATCGTCATCGCTCTCTAAAATAAGCGCGTCGCCATGGGTTTTGGCGCGCTCCAATTGATGGCGCCTGAAATCTGTATCAAAATAACTAGGGTCGACAAAATCAAAGCCGTTTTCCTCGGCAAACTTTTCAGCGCCATCGCCAACCAGCATGACATGGCGGGATTTTTCCATGACAGTCCACGCCAGAAGAATCGGGTTTTTAATCCGGCGAACCCCGGCAATGGCCCCGGATTTCAATGTTTTCCCGTCCATGATTGCGGCATCAAGTTCGTGCTCGCCATCGGAATTAAAAACCGCCCCTTTGCCGGCGTTAAAAAGCTCACTATCTTCCATAATCAGGATCGCTGCTTGCACCGCGTCCATTGCGGTCCCGCCAGTTTTGAGGATGTCTTCACCGGCACTCAGAGCGGTTTTCAGGGCATTTTTGTAAGCTTCCTCGCGCTCGGAGGTCATGTTGCTGGGCATAATAGTTCCTGCCCCTCCATGAATAACAATCGCGTAACTGGGCATGGATATCTCCTCGTTCTCAGAAAACCCGCCCTGTTTTTCTCCGGCGGGGACAAAATATAAAATAGCAATGACGGTTACGGCAAACCCAATCAAGGCAAGCAACAAGCCGTGAGCTCTTTTGTTACCAGTCATCTACAGTTCCCTCTGGTCTTCCCGCGATTATGCGGAAAAGCCGAGACTTGGCAACCAAAAAGCTTGAAGGGAGGAAGGCTTAAGAGTAACGTCCTTTCCAGATGGTGCCCCCGCAAGGGGGGTAAAAGGGAACGCGGTGCGTTTGATAAATCAAACAAATCCGCGGCTGTGCCCGCAACTGTAAGCGGCGAGCCCGCCAAACAATAGCCACTGGGAAACCGGGAAGGCGTTTGGAGGGGCTGTGACCCGCAAAGTCAGGAAACCTGCCATCTAATGTCGTCCTCCCAAGTTCGGGACAAACATTGGGTGCGATAGCGCAAGCGGCGACACGTTTGATGTCGCCGGTTTCCCATATGAAATGAGGAAGCTGGCTTAACCTTAATAAAGGAGCCAGTAAAATGCTTTGTAAACACCGAACACTAACGGCGCTGGGGTTGATTTTAGTCCTTGCCCCGACCCCACTTTTTGCTTCCGAAATCGAAGAAGATGAAAACACTGAAGTGGTGATCGTTATCTCAAACCGGCTGCCGACCACCGAAAAGGACATCGGGTCCAGCGTTACCGTTCTTGAAGCTCAGGAAATCATTGATAGCCAGAAGGTCACAGTTTTTGACCTTCTTAGGGGGACGCCCGGGGTTTCAGCCTCCAGGAACGGCGGCCTTGGGGCGGTTTCTACGCTTAGAATTAGGGGCGCGGAGGCCGGTCAAACTCTGGTTTTGATCGACGGGGTTAAGATCAACGACCTATCTACACCCGCCGGGCAATTTAATTTTGCCAACCTGACCACCGATGGAATTGAACGCATTGAAATCCTGCGCGGGCCGCAATCCACCCTATATGGATCGGACGCGATTGGCGGGGTAATCAATATCATCACCAAAAGGGCAAATGAGCCTTTCTCCGCTTCGGGCTTTGCTGAGGGCGGGTCGTTTGGCACCTTCAGAGGTGGGTTAGACCTCGGCGCCCGCGGCAAAAGGTCAGCTTTTACCTTATCCTTAAGTGGCACCAGGGCTGGGGGAATATCCGCTGCCGATGAAAATAATGGCAACCTTGAGCGCGATGGCTTTCGGACTCTTGCGGTTTTTGGAAAAGGGGAATTTGATCTAAGCGAAAACCTGAAAATTGACAGCTTTGTTCGCCACGCTGATTCAAAAACCGAGTTTGATGCCTTCGATTTCATCAATTCTACCTTTGCCGATGGCGATGGCGTCACCGATACCAAAGACACTCAGGTTGCGTTTGGGGTGACCGGGCATTGGTTGGGGGGCAAGGCCAAAACCGAAGCCCGGGTTTCGTTTTCCAGAACCGAACGGGCTGATATGGAGTTTCAGGCGGCGTCGTTTTCTTCCTTAAGCAAAAACCGGACCATTGATCTTTTGAACACCTTTGATATTTCCGAGGCGGTTTCGGTTCTTATTGGCGGCCAGATCCAGGACAATAAAATCGAAACTGAAGTGTTCGGGATGTTCGCCTCAACCTTGATGGGCAGCGCCGATATCAAATCAGTCTTTGCTGAACTTGCAGCAAAACCCCTTGAAAATGTCAGACTGACCTTTGGGGTCAGGCACGACGACCACCAGACCTTTGGCGGCCACACTACCTTCCGAATTACCGGCAACTGGCGCCTGCCTAAAACCGGCACCACATTTCGCGCCAACTGGGGTGAGGGCTTCAAGGCACCAACTCTGTTCCAGCTGTTTTCTGCATTTGGCGATCCAACGCTGCAACCGGAAACCTCGACAGGGTGGGAAGTTGGCATCGAGCAGGAGGTGGTCAGCGAAAAGGCCAGCGTTTCGGTAACTTACTTCCAGCGCAAAAACCGCAACCTGATTGATTTCAGCCTCATCAGTTTTACCTTTGGAAATATTCTGGCGACCAGTTCCAAGGGCGTGGAGGTGATTTTTGAGGCTAAAATCACAGAAAAGCTTTCCTTTAATGGCAATTTTACTCACTTAAAAGCGATTAACACGGTGACCGGGGCAACCCTTGCAAGGCGGCCTAGAAATACTTTTTATGCGGCCTTGGTTTTTAATCCGAATAGCCGGTGGTCGATTTCAACAAGCATTGATTACACCTCAAAACAAATTGATGGCTTTTCGGTTTTAAGCCCGTTCAAGGTGGTTGATCTTAGGGCCAGCTATAAGGTGAATGACAAGATTTCAATTTATGGCCGCATTGAAAATGCCTTTGATGAACAATATCAAGAGGTCACCGGGTTTGGTACGCCA
>JAZFRG010000047.1:0-11676 GCA_036445535.1 Sphingomonadales bacterium | reverse complement strand
TAATAAGCCCAAGGGGTTCTCGATTATTGGTGAGAAGGAGGCCAAAACCTTCCTGAAAAACAAACCGGTGTCGATTATTTATGGTGTTGGCCAAGTTCTGAACAAAACCCTAAACCGTGATGGCATCTTGAAAATGGGCGATTTGCAAAAGCGCGAAGAGACTGATCTGATGAAACGCTACGGCGCCATGGGTTCCCGGCTTTATCATTTTTCACGGGGCCAGGACAAACGCAAGGTCAACCCCGTTAGCCTGGTTAAAAGCATTTCAAACGAAACCACGCTGGACATTGATATTTCCGATTTAGACCAGCTTTTATCGATCCTGTGGCCCCTGTGTGAAAAGGTTTCGGATCGCCTGAAAGAAAGAGGGCTGACCGGCAGGACAGTGGTCCTTAAAACCAAAACCACACGCTTTAAAACCCTGACCCGAAACCGGACGTTGTCCATCCCAACCCAGCACGCTGAGACGATCTTTGAAGTGGGCCAGGAAATGCTCCGCAGGTTGGCGCGGGGTGAGGCCTTCCGGCTGATCGGCATTGGCGTTGCTGATTTTGCCCGCGGCGATACGGTTGAACCGGAAATGGATCTAATTGGCGGCACCGATAAGAAAAAGCTAATAGCCGAGGAAGCGTTGGATAAAATCAAAGGCAGGTACGGCAAGGCCATCATCAAAAAAGGTCGGGGGTTGAAGCCATGACCCCTTTCCCACTTGAAGGTTCCGTCCGCCTGTGGGATAGATTTCCCCAGCTTTTTTAGGAGATTTATGATGGATATCGCAGCCCGCCTTGAAGAATTGGGGATCACCTTGCCTGAACCGGCAAAACCAGTGGCCAGTTACGTGGCCTATGTCAGAACCGGGAATTTGATAAGTGTTTCCGGGCAAATATCCATGACCGCAGATCAAGCTTTTAAGGGCCGGGTCCCCGATGTGGTATCCTTGGAAGATGCTATCCTTGCCGCAAGGCTATCAGGGATTAATATTATCGCCCAGCTAAATGCCGCCCTTGAGGGGGATTTGAACCGCGTTCAACGCATTGTAAAGCTGGGTGGTTTCGTTAATTGCACCGCCGATTTTACCGATCATCCCAAAGTGATTAATGGGGCCTCCGATTTGATGCAGGAGGTTTTTGGCGATAAGGGCAAACATTCCAGGGCCGCGGTGGGCGCGCCGTCACTTCCGCTTGGGGTTTCAGTAGAGGTGGACGCGCTTGTCGAAGTTAAATGAAGGCGACATTTGCGACCAACATTAAAGACGTTAAAGCCGCTGATTGGGATGCCCTTTCCGGCGGTGAAAACCCTTTTATCAGCCATACCTTTTTAGCTGCTTTGGAGGCCTCAGGATCCTTAGGAGCCGACAAGGGTTGGCAGCCAAGGCACCTCTTAATTCATGATGAAAACGGGCAACTTACCAGCGCCTGCCCTTTGTATTTAAAGGGCCACTCCATGGGCGAATACGTCTTTGACCAGGGCTGGGCCAATGCCTTTAATGAAGCGGGCGGGAATTACTATCCAAAGCTGTTATCGGCGATCCCGTTTACGCCGGTTTCGGCCCCAAAATTACTAGGCAAAAAAGAGCCTTTAGCGGCGGCTATAAAAGCCGAGGTGGAAGCGAAAAAACTGTCCTCCGCCCATGTGCTTTTCATTAATTCAAAGGAAAAAAGGCTGTTCGAGGCTGAAGGGTTTTTGATCCGGAAAGACCAGCAGTTTCACTGGAACAACCGGGGCTTTAAAACCTTTGGTGATTTTCTGGAAACACTGAATTCCCAAAAGAGAAAGACCATTCGGCGCGAGCGAAAACTGGTCCGAAAAGATGGCCTGGAAATTAAATGGATTGTCGGCAAAGAGATTACCGAGGGCGACTGGGATTTCTTTTTTCGGTGTTATAATGAGACCTGCCTGAAACGCTGGGGCCAGCCTTATTTGACCCGTGAATTCTTTTCGCTTATCGGCCAATCCATGCCAGAGAACATCCGCCTTTGTGTCGCCAGCCAGGGGGGTAAAAATTTTGCCGCAGCGCTTCATCTCGTGGGCGGAAACCGGCTCTATGGCCGCTATTGGGGCACGTTGGCCCTTAAGAATTTCCTGCATTTCGAGCTTTGTTATTATCAGGCCATTGAACTTGCCATCGCGGAAGGGCTTGAGGTCATCGAGGCCGGGGCCCAGGGCGCCCACAAGCTGTTTCGTGGTTACGAGCCGGTGACGACCACCTCGGCGCACTGGATTTCACATCCGGGGTTCAGGGAAGCAGTGGAGAATTTCCTAACTCAAGAACGCAAAATGGTTAAAGAAGAAAATTTACGGCTGAAAGAAATTGTGCCGTTTAAGAAAGCTTAGGCTTTACTTCTTCTGGTAGGTCAGCTCTTTCTTTTTCTTGGCGGGCCCGATTTTTTTAGTCGGCTTCTTTAAAGGCGTAATCTCAAAATGCGGCTTGTCGTTCTTGATATGAACCACCACCTCGCCGCCTTTTCTGAGTTTTTTGAATAAAAGCTCATCGGCCAGCGGTTTTTTGATATATTCCTGAATGACGCGCGCCAGTGGCCGGGCACCAAATTTCCGCTCATAACCGCGCTCAGCTACCCAGGTTCTGGCTTCCTGATCCAACCGGATGTGGACATTCCGCTCAGCCAGCTGCAATTCCAGCTCAAGAATAAATTTCTCAACCACCTTCTCGACGACTTCCGGCGAAAGATGCGCGAAACCAACAATGGCATCGAGGCGGTTACGGAACTCAGGGGCGAACAGTTTCTTAATCGCCTCTTCGTCCTCGCCTTCTTTAGTTTGTCGACCGAACCCGATCGCGGATTTCTCCATTTCGGCAGCGCCGGCATTGGTGGTCATAATCAGGGTGACGTTTCTGAAATCAACCTTTTTACCCTGGTGGTCGGTCAAAGTGCCCTGATCCATAATCTGCAACAGGATATTAAAGACATCCGGGTGGGCCTTTTCAATTTCATCCAAAAGCACCACCGAATAGGGATGCTGGTCGACAGAATCGGTCAGTAAACCGCCCTGGTCGAAACCAACATAGCCGGGAGGCGCGCCGATAAGGCGCGAGACCGAATGGCGCTCCATATATTCCGACATATCAAAGCGGTGAAGCTCCACGCCCAGGTGATAGGCTAGCTGTCTTGCAACCTCGGTCTTGCCCACACCGGTGGGGCCAGAAAACAGGTAAGAGCCGGTTGGCTTATTGGGTTCTCTTAAGCCCGCTCTGGACATTTTAACGGCAGAAACAAGCGCTTCGATGGCCTTGTCCTGGCCAAAGACCACACGTTTCAGGTCTTCATCCAGGGTCCGAATTAAATCGGCTTCGTCTTTGGAGATCGAACGGGCCGGGATCCGGGCCATTTTGGCAACGACATTTTCAATATGAAGAACGTCAATTTTCTTGGCGCGATCTTTCGGTTTTAAAAGCTTTTGCGCGGCGCCTACTTCATCAATAACATCGATGGCCTTATCGGGCTGCTTTTTATCACCGAGGTAACGCGACGACAATTCAACCGCGGCCTTGATGGCATCGGGGGTGTATTTAACGCTGTGGTGGTCCTCAAAATAAGGTTTCAGACCTTCCAGGATTTTGATGGTGTCGGCTTTCGAAGGCTCAAGCACATCAATTTTCTGGAACCGGCGGTGCAGCGCGCGATCCTTTTCAATGTGCGAGCGGTATTCCTTGTAGGTAGTGGAACCGATGCAGCGCATTTCCCCCGCCGCCAAAGCGGGTTTCAAAAGGTTCGAGGCATCCATCGCTCCGCCGGAGGTTGCCCCGGCACCAACAACAGTATGCATTTCATCAATGAAAAGGATGGCATGATCAATATTTTCAATCTCCTTGATGACCGCTTTCAGGCGTTCTTCAAAATCGCCGCGGTACCGGGTGCCAGCCAAAAGTGCACCCATATCTAATGAATAAATTACTGCGCCCTCCAGCACTTCGGGGACTTCTTTTTCGACTATTTTCCGGGCCAGGCCTTCGGCAATGGCGGTTTTGCCAACGCCGGGGTCCCCGACATAAAGCGGGTTGTTTTTTGAGCGTCGGCAGAGGATTTGAATGGTTCTTTCAATCTCTGCTTCGCGGCCAATAAGGGGGTCGATTTTTCCTTCGCGGGCTTTTTCATTCAGATTAACAGAGAATTTCGAGAGCGCTGATTCGAGTTTTTCCGGGGCGCTTTCGCCCTCTGCAATTTCATCCTCATCTACGCCCTTAACTTTGCGCCCTTCCGAAAATTCAGGAACCTTGGCAATGCCGTGGGAAATAAAGCTGACCGCATCAAGCCGGGTCATGTCTTGGCGCTCAAGAAAATAAACCGCGAAACTTTCGCGCTCAGAAAATATCGCGACCAGCATATTGGCACCGGTGGTTTCTTCCCGGCCCGAGCTTTGAACATGCAAGACAGCTCTTTGAATAACGCGCTGGAAGCTGGAGGTTGGGGTCGCCTCAACGGCATCTTCGGTGGTGACCATATCGGCCAAAACCTCATCCATGTAAGCGGTAAGATCCTGTTTTAAAAGGTTAATATCAACCCCAGAAGCCTTCATTACCGCCACTGCATCCCGGTCCTCGGTTAAGGAAAACAAGAGGTGTTCGAGGGTGATATACTCATGGCTACGCTTTTTGGCCTCGGCCACTGCGCGCCTTAAAGTTTCTTCTAAATGTTTCGAAAATCCTGCCATATCAATACCTTAGATTAAATTCTATTCCTCTTCCAATGTACATTGCAAGGGGTGTTCGTGGGTTTTGGCATAGGCCAGAACGCTTCGGACTTTAGTTTCAGCAATCTCGTAGGTGAAAATCCCGCACACCCCGATGCCTTTTTGATGGACCGCCAACATCACCTGGGTGGCGTCCTGAAGGCTAAGGTGGAAAAATTTTTGCAAAATGTGAATAACAAAATCCATCGGCGTAAAGTCATCATTCAGGAGTAAAACCTTGAACAAAGGCGGTTTTGCGACCTTGGGCTTGGTGTCCGTTAAGGTGCCTACCCCAGGGTCACGGGTTTCATCGCCTTTGCGGCTCCCCGCCTTAACCTCGTATGTTGGTTTTTTATGCATATTAGAAGGATAATATAAGGTTTCTTAAGCCAGGATTAAAGGGCCAGAAATTATTGGTCGGTTTATTTCTTTATCAGGGTTTCCCGGGCCTGGTTGATTTTGGCCGCCATATAAGCATTTCCCTTCCGATCAGGGTGAAATTCCATCATCATGCGCTTGAAGGCCCGCTTGATGTCTTCGCGGCTGGCGCCCTGGGGAATCTCCAAAATAAAATAGGCTTCCTCCTCGCTCATTTCCCCGGCAGCCATAGACCTCGATACTTTTTCCTTTGGCTCAGCTGGTTTAGCATTTTCCCTTTTTGATTTGGAATAGCTGTGAAGCGCGTAAATCCCAAAAACCATCAAAACCAACCCGAGCGGCGTTTTGCCCGCCATAAAGAAAAGCGCGCTTACCACAAATAGAAAAATTGCCGACCCTAAGCTGACAGCAAGCGACATATCCTTCTTCGATGATGTTGCAAATGCAACCACCAAAAGAACAAAGGAAAGTGCGACGATAAATCCTAGAATTCCAAAGGCCATTTGGTGCTTTTAATGAGTTAAACCTGCTATGACAATTGCCAACTTGCTTATTTGTCTTTTAATAGGAAATCTCGGGCCTGACGCAATTTTGTAATTTTACCTTTATTTTTTTCCAGGTCGCCTTCCAGGGCCAAAAAACACTTTTTATAGGCACCGCGAACATCCGCTCGAGTTGCCCCTTCCTGGAGGCCCAGAAAAAGAAGAGCATCGCTTTTTTTAAGTGATTTTTGACTTTTCGGCTGGTCAACTTTTTGATCGGCAAGGGCCCCCGAACGCCAAAGAAAAAGCCGCCGTTCCTGTAAAAATTTTGAGACCGCCAAAAGGCCCAAAACGAATGCCGGGACAGCAAAAGCCAGTCGGCCACCAAGCGCCATGAGCGTACCGATTACAAAAAGAATCACCCCAGCGGCAAGATAAAGCCCAACTAGGGTGTTTTTATCGACAGATTTTGAAAAGGATTTGGTGGCAAAATAAATCACCACGATCACCACCAAACCAAGGATTACATAAGGCATAAAAAAATTATAATGCTATAAACCAGGCATGACAATTGCAAAAACCAAAACGGCCAAACCCCTTGCTACAGTTTTAGAAGCCTGGAAAGACAAAGGCTTAAAGATTGGCCTGGTGCCAACCATGGGGGCACTCCATGCCGGGCACTTGTCATTGGTCGATCAAATTCGTCCCTTTGTTAACAAAATTATCGTCAGTATTTTTGTCAATCCCACCCAGTTTGGCGAGGGGGAGGATTTTGAGGCCTACCCGAGGGATAAAGAAAGCGATTTGAGAAAACTGGAAAAAGCAGGAGCAGATATGGTTTTCATGCCCCCAGCCACTGAAATATACCCCAAAGGGCCGGTGGCTGAAGTTCTTGCAGGACCCCTGGGGGACCCTTTATGTGGGAAATTTCGGCTTGGACATTTTGACGGCGTTGCCAGCGTGGTTGCCAGGTTGTTTGAACTAACCCAGCCGGATGTGGCCATTTTTGGTGAAAAGGATTTCCAGCAATTACAGGTCATAAAAACCATGACGACTACCAAAAGGTTCAAAATTGAAATTTTGGCGGCGCCCACTATCAGAGAAAAGGATGGCTTGGCTATCTCATCCAGAAATACCTACCTGGATCCAGAGGAGCGGAGGGTCGCCGCTTTGTTGCCCTCAATTATGAAAGACCTGATTACGCGGGCCAACCGCGAAGAGGCCCTTGAAACCTTGGAAAAAGAAGGCCGCGAAGCCTTGGAAAAAGGTGGGTTTACAGCAGTTGATTATTTGGAGTTCCGCGAAGCGCCTGATTTATCCAAAAGCCAGAAGGTGGGGCCAACCACCAGGCTTTTTGCAGCCGCCCGCCTGGGAAAAACCCGCCTCATTGATAATATGCAATTAAACTAGGTTACAATAAACCCAAATCCGACAATTCGTTTAATAAGTCCGGCGGGACCTTTCCTTTTTTCATCTGGGATCGGGTCATATCTAAAGGCGCATCGGAGGGCCTGAAATAGCGCCACCCCTGAAACCCTCTATGGCGTCTTGGCAAAACCGGGATCATCGGCTTCCCGCAAACGATTGAACAGCGCCCTCGGCCAACCCCTTTTTCATGCAATTCCAAAGCGACCAGCGGATTGCGGCCAATGATAAAACCTTTTACTATCCAATAGATCGAGCCACCTTCCAAAAGCTCTTCTTCGCGCTTGGGCCGCATCGTGGTGCCGTGGATAAATGCTTTTTTCCCCGATTTATGGGTAAAGGAATTTTTTTCCTGCCACTTATCGAGGCTCAAAAAAGAACTGCTGCCGACCGAGAGTTTTATCAAGTGCAGCATTAAAACAGGAAAAAGGCCGCGAGCCCCAGGAAAGCAAAAAAGCCCAAAACATCAGTAATCGTGGTCACGACAACAGTTGAGGCAACAGCGGGGTCAATTTTAGCGCGGTCAAGCGCCACCGGGATTAAAATGCCGGAAAAGGCCGCCATAAAAATATTTATGACCATGGCCGCGGCGATGACCATGCCAAGTTGGGTATTTTCAAACCACCACGCCGACAAAAACCCAATTAGGACCGCTAACAAAGCACCGTTCACCAGCGAGCCCAAAACTTCCTTGGTCAAAACCCGGACAATATTGGCCGAGGTCAGCTCGTGCATGGCAATAGCCCTGACCGCAATGGTCATGGTCTGGGCACCGGCGTTGCCACCCATCGAGGCAACGATTGGCATCAAGACCGCCAACGCCACCAATTTTTCGATCGAGGCTTCAAAAAGGACGATCACCCCCGAAGCGGCAATGGCCGTAAAAAGGTTAATCAAAAGCCACTTAAAACGGGTTTTGGTAATGTCCCTGACCGAGACATTAACGTCGCCCTCTTTAACCCCGGCCAGGGCCAGAATATCTTCCTCGGCCTCTTCATCAATAACATCGACAATATCATCCACGGTGATGACCCCAACCAATCGGCCATTTGTGTCCACCACAGCAGCAGAAATCAAATCGTATTGGCGAAACCGGTAAGCGGTTTCTTCCTGGTCCTCTCCAACCGGGATCAGGGTTTGTTCCTGGTTCATGATATTTGAAACCCTGACCGCCCTGTCCGCCTGCATCATCCGGCCTAACGGCATGGTTCCAATTGGCTTGTGTTTGGGGTCAACCACAAAAATTTCATAAAACTGGTCGGGAAGTTCCTTTTCTTTTCGCATAAAATCAAGGGTTTGCCCGACGGTCCAGTTGGGCGGCACCGCGACCAATTTGCGTTGCATCAGGCGCCCGGCGCTGTCTTCCGGGTAGCCCATACTTTCTTCAATGGCGACCCGTTCCTCAGCCGGGATCTGGCTTAGAACCTCACGCTGCTCTGCCTCATCATCCATTTCCTCCAAGACTTGAACAGCGTCATCGGTCTCAAGCTCACTAAGGGCTTCGGCAACCTCTTCGGGTTCCATGACCCCGATGACATCGACAAAGGCCTCGCCTTCAAGCTCTGTTAAAACTTCAGGGTCCAGGACACCTTTAATAACTTCGGCAAGGTCGACGCGGTCCTGTTTGTTCAAAAGCTCAAAAAGGGCGCCAAGATCAGCGGAATGGAGTTCTTTAGCAAGGTCCAAAAGGTGGTCGTTATCCCCGCGCTCAATGCAATCCTGGCATTCGCGCACCAGATCAGTGGTTATGGGCCCGCTCTCTAGGGTGCCGTCATTCAAATCGGTATGTTCTGTTTTCAGGCTCATAAAGGCCCCCCTTGGCATAAGATGCGCGCATCCTAGCCCACAAAGTCATGAAGAAAAACCCCCTAAACAGGCAAAACCCGCGAAGGTTTAGCCTTGCGGGTTTTCTTAAATGGTGCGGCCGAGAAGACTCGAACTTCCACGGGATTGCTCCCACAGCGACCTCAACGCTGCGCGTCTACCAGTTCCGCCACGGCCGCACGAGGTCAAAACGACCTAGCAGAAGAGGGGGCTTGGTTCAAGCGAAGAATGTGCTATTGAGAGCCCATGAAAACCACCCAAAAACCATTGGAATGGAAAACCACTGGAGACCCCGTGGACTATGACGAGGCGGTTGCTTTTATGGAGCAAAGAGTGACCGACATTTTTGCCAGAAAAGCCCCTGAACTGGTTTGGTTTTTAGAACATCCCCCGCTTTATACCGCAGGCACCAGCGCCAATGAGGCCGATCTTCTAGAGGCCCGGTTTCCGGTTCATAAAACCGGGCGGGGCGGCGAATACACCTACCACGGCCCTGGCCAAAGGATTGGCTATGTTATGCTGGATCTTCGGGCCCGCGGCAAGGACGTCCGGGGCCATGTTAAAAAACTTGAGGAATGGATCATTCTTGCTTTAAGCGAATTTGGCATTGCCGGGGAGCGAAAAGAGGGCCGCATTGGGGTTTGGGTTACCCACCAGGATGGCTTGGAAGAAAAAATAGCCGCCCTTGGGGTCAGGGTTAGGAAATGGGTCACCTTCCACGGGATTTCGTTAAATGTTGACCCTGATCTTTCGCATTATTCCGGCATAGTCCCATGCGGCATAGCCGAACACGGGGTTACCTCTTTAAGGGCCCTTGGGATAAAAGCTTCCACGGAAGAGGTTGATCAGGTTTTGAAAAAGACTTTTGGAGAAGTCTTTAAACCGTCGGTTTAATCTGGAAATTAGCCGGGACAACGCCCTGGGCGGGCTCAATTTTAATCTCATCAATCAGCGCTGGTTTTGGCCCTTCCCGGCACACCTCCACAAGAGCATCTACGGCCTCCTCAGGGCCAACAAACAAACCTTCAACATCACCATCCAGGCGGTTTCTGATCCAACCCATAACCCCCAGATTGTCAGCTTTTTCCTTGACCCAAACGCGAAAAAAAACGCCCTGAACCTGGCCGATAATTCGAACCTTTATGGCTTTTGAGTTTGGCATTAAAACCTCCCTAGGGAGCTATTTTACAGAAATTCTATTCAAATTCCATTATGATTTCATCGACGGCTAAGCTGTCGCCAGCCTTGCAGTTGATCTTTTTAACAACACCATTTTTCTCGGCTTTCAAAACGTTTTCCATTTTCATGGCCTCAACGATCGCCAAGGTTTGCCCGGCCTCAACCTTTTCGCCGTCCGAAACGTTGATGGAAACTACCAACCCCGGCATCGGACACAGCAAGAGGTTCGAGGTATCTTTTTCTTTAACCTCGGGCATTTTTTTGAAAAGCTCAGCCTGGAGCGGGCTTAAAATTAATACATCGCGAAAAACCCCGCAGGTGGTCAGCCGGTAGCCCAGCGGGATGCGATCCAGCTCAACCGCAACATCCTTGCCTTCAATTTTCCCCGTGAATACAGGGGTTCCTGGTTGCCAGCGGCTGCCTACATGAAAGTCCTTTTTGCCAATCCTGATGGTCCCCTCACCTTGGCCAAGCGTAACCACAGCCAGGTGATCCTTGCCATCAACATGGATTATGCGGGGCATAGCCTTTGGGCATAGGGCCTGAGCGTTTTTAAACGTTCTGCACTCTTCGGCCACCGCATGGGCGTAGGCACCAGCGGCCATCAGGGTGTTTTTAACATCCTTTGTCAGCGGCGCGCCCTCGAACCCTTCCGGGTATTCTTCGGCAATAAAATTGGTCGAAAAGTTGCCGCCGCGGAACTTGTCGTTCAGCATCACAGCGGCCAGAAAGTTGATGTTATGGCCAATGCCGCGGATGTAATAGATATCGAGACTTTCGCGCATTAAATCTATGGCCGCCTCACGGGTTTCCGCAACTGTAATCAGTTTTGCGACCATCGGGTCGTAAAATAAAGAAATTTCAGAGCCCTCATAAACGCCGTCATCGACCCGAATCCCCTCACCTGTCGGCGGCACATAGCGCGACAACCTGCCGATTGAAGGCAAGAAATTCCGGTACGGGTCTTCGGCATATATCCGGGCCTCCATGGCCCAGCCGGTCAGTTTGATATCCTTTTGTTTTAATTGGAGTTTTTCCCCCGCAGCCACACGGAGCATCTGCTCAACCAGATCAACGCCGGTGACCTCCTCGGTGACCGGGTGTTCGACCTGAAGGCGGGTATTCATCTCAAGGAAATAAAAATTCTTCTTTTTATCGACGATAAATTCCACCGTTCCGGCGGATGAATAATCAACCACCTTTGCCAGCGCCACCGCCTGCGCCCCCATGGTTTCGCGAAGTTTTTTATCAACAAACGGGCTGGGGGCTTCCTCGATGACCTTTTGGTGGCGGCGCTGGATTGAGCATTCGCGCTCGCCCAGATGAATAATATTGCCGTGCTTGTCACCCAGAACCTGAATCTCAATATGGCGCGGTTGCTCGATATATTTTTCAATAAAGACCCGGTCATCGCCAAACGACGACTTGGCTTCGTTGGTGGCCGACTGGAACCCTTCCGCGACTTCACCTTCTTCGTAAGCCACCCGCATGCCCTTGCCACCGCCGCCTGCCGAGGCCTTGATCATCACCGGAAAGCCAATGTCTTTGGCGATTTTGACTGCTTCATCGGCGTCTTTGATGACGCCTAGATAACCAGGAACGGTATTCACACCCGCCTTGGCGGCGAGCTTTTTGCTCTCGATCTTATCGCCCATGGCGGCAATGGCTTTGACGCCCGGCCCTATGAAAACCAGTCCGG
>JAZFRG010000046.1:0-8426 GCA_036445535.1 Sphingomonadales bacterium | reverse complement strand
GCCATCGATCAGGGTAAAGCTTCGGGCATCAATAATGCTGTTTTTCTGAGACGCCAGAACCCCCGCCAAATTTGAAAATAGTTTCGGCCCAGCCATTGCCGCAACACTGATCCGGGCCATGTCTACCTCGGGCTGGGTGGTTATATTAACGGCGGTTTTGTCCTTGCCAGACTTTATCAAAAGCTTTGCATCTTCGACCTGAATATCGGTCGGATCGGCCAGCCAGTAACTTTCCGGAAACAAGGAAATCAGCGCTTTGAAAGCCGCCGGTTTCATTTCTTTCAGGGCCTTACCAAAGGCTTTTTGTTTTTCCCGGCTTTGGGTAACCCGGGCCTCATCCTGGCTTTCCTGCGTAAACCAGGGTTTGGCCACCTGGTAAAGGTCCGACAGTAATCTATCCTTCCAACTGTTCCAAATTTTGGGGCCCACCGCCATAATATCGGCGACCGTTAAAAGCGACAAAAGTTGCAAGCGCTCAAGAGTACCCACCGTTTCAACAAAATCCTTGATGGTTTTTTTATCAGTAATATCGCGCTTGAAGGCGACCCGACTCATTAGCAAATGATCCTTTACCAGCCAGGCAACCAGCTCGGTTTCGGATGTTGAAAAGCCCAAACGAGGGCACAGTGAATAAGCAATTTTTTCGCCCAGAACCGAGTGGTCGCCCCCACGGCCCTTGGCAATGTCGTGGAGAAAAAGCCCCATAAACAAAACCCGGCGCGAGGGCGCGGCCCCCACCATTGACGAGATTGATTGAACATCATCAAGCTCACCCTTTTCGATTTTAGCCAACAAACCCACCGCCTGAATGGTGTGCTCATCAACCGTAAAGGAATGGTACATGTCGTGTTGGGTGTGGCCAACGATGCGGCCAAAGTCGGTAACAAATTGCCCCAGAACCCCCGCTTCATTCATCCTTTTCAAACCGGTTTCAGGGTCCTTTCGGGAGGTCAGGACTTCCAGAAAGGCATCGTTGGCTTTAACGTCACGGCGCAGCCAATTGTTGATTAAATTTCGATTTCTGGAAATCAGCCGAAGCGCGTGCGGGTGAATATCATAGCCATGGCGATCGGCAACTGCAAAAATCTGCACCATCTTGGCCGGATGTTTGATGAAATCTTTTTCATCCAGGGCATTGAGCCGGCCCCCTTCGACCCGAAACCCTTCAACCTTGCTTTTTATTAGGTTTGGCGCCCAGTCCAGCAGCCCTTTTTTCTGGTGCCGTTCTTCAAGAACAGCACAAAAAATTCTTGTTAAGTCACCAACGTTTTTGGCGGTGAAAAAGTAGTGCTTCATAAAGCGCTCAACCTTGGTTAGCCCAGGGCGGTCGCGATAGCCTAAAGCGTCTGATAACTGCAATTGCATATCAAAGGTCAGTCGTTCTTCCGGGCGTTCTGCCAAAATATGCAGGTGTTGGCGGACCGTCCAGAAAAAGTTTTCTGCCTTTCTGAAAACCGCGACCTCGTCTTTTTTGAGGATTTTCTTTTTCTCCAGCCCGGCGATGTCCTCGACACCATAAAGAAAACGCCCCAGCCAGAAAAGCGTATGAAGATCCCTGAGCGCACCCTTGCCTTCCTTCAGGTTTGGTTCAACCACATAACGGGAATTGCCAAGCCGTTTGTGGCGGTGATCCCGCTCCGCCAATTTATCTTCCACAAACTGTAAACTGTGACCGGAAATTATGTCCTTGCGGTATTTTTTTTGCAGGAGCGCAAAAAGCTTTTTCTCGCCTTCAAGATAGCGCGCATCCAAAAGGGCGGTTTTGATGCTGAGGTCTTTCTTGGCCAGTAAAATACAATCCTCAATCGAGCGCAGGGCATGGCCTACCTTTAAGCCCATATCCCATAAAACCTGGAGGATAAATTCGGCAACACTCTCAATCCACTCGGAAGGTTTGTCGGGGATTAAAAACAACAGATCCAGGTCCGAGAAAAACCCCAGTTCTTTGCGGCCATACCCGCCAGTGGCGACCAGACATATCTCTTCTGCGGTGGTCCGGCTGCCGGGTAAAAACACCGATGTTGTGGTCAGCGCGTAAAGTTTTTGCAAAAGTTCATCTGTGGCTGTGCTTAAACGTTTTGCGCTCTCTAAGCCCTTAATTTTGCCGGATTTTATCGCTTCCTCAAGGTCTTTTCGTTGTTTAAAATAATCCGGACCGATGGCTTGAATTACGGTTTTTCGCAAAACCTCATACGGGGCCTGTTTTTGGGAAAGGGCTTTAACTTCATCCAGAGCCTCGGCAAAACCGGGCAGCGATTTTGCTTGGGCTTCAGGGCTCATTATTTTGAACTTTTCTTTAATTTTTTGCGAAGCTCATAAAGTGCCTCCAGCGCCTCTTTGGGCGAAAGATGGTCGGGGTTAATCCCGGCCAGGTCGTCTTCAATCTCTGAGGGGGCCGAACCCCTTGCTGGTGTTTGCGGGGTGCTTGAGAACAGCGGCAAGTCGTTCATCGGATTATCGGCCTCGGCCACCTTTGAAGCCTCCAGCGTTTCCAGAACCTGAAAAGCGCGCTCAACCACGGCCGCTGGCAGCCCCGCAAGGCGTGCCACCTGGATCCCGTAAGACCGGTCGGCCGCGCCTTCTGTAACTTCGTGCAAAAATACCAGATCGCCTTTCCATTCCTTGACCTTCATGGTGTGCAGAGAAACGTTCTCTAAGCGCTCAAATAGCGCCGTCAGCTCATGGTAATGGGTGGCAAAAAGCGTGCGGCATTTATTTACTTCGTGCAAATTCTCAATCGCTGCCCAGGCAATTGAAAGGCCGTCATAGGTTGCTGTGCCGCGGCCAATTTCATCCAGAATAACAAAGGATTTTTCGCCGGCCTGGTTGAGGATGGCCGCGGTTTCAATCATCTCGACCATAAAGGTTGAGCGGCCTTGGGCCAGATCATCCGAGGCCCCGACCCGGCTAAAGAGGCGGTCAACAATCCCGATGTGGGCCCCGGCAGCGGGCACATTCGATCCCATCTGGGCCATGATTGCTACCAGCGCGTTTTGCCGAAGAAATGTGCTTTTCCCGGCCATGTTGGGACCAGTAACCAGCCATAAGCTTTGGCCTTTTTGCAAATCGCAATTGTTGGCTACAAAAGGGTTACCCCCTTGAACGCGGAGCGCCTTTTCCACCACCGGGTGCCAGCCGCCATTGATATGAAAGGCCTGGCTGTCATCCACCTTGGGCCTGACAAAATTATTCTCGGATGACAAAGTTGCCAACGCGGTTGCTACATCCAGGGTTGCCAACCCGCTGGCAGTTTTTGAAATCTCCCCGGCGCGGGCCAGCGTTTTATCACTCAGATCTTCAAAAATCTGCAGTTCAAGATTAAGTGCCTTGTCAGCGGCTTCAGATATCTTCCCCGCCAGTTCAGAAAGATCGGTGCTGGAAAACCTGACTGAATTTGCCAGCGTTTGACGATGAATAAAGGTCTCGTTCAAGGGCGGCGTCATCAGCGCTTCGGCGTGGCGCGCGGTGATATCGATATGATACCCCAGAATATTGTTGTGTTTAATCTTTAAGGTGCTGATCCCGGTTTTTCCCCGGTAACGCCCCTCAAGACCAGCGATCAAGCGGCGGCTTTCATCGCGCAGCATCCTGAACTCATCCAAGGCAGCATGAAAACTTGCCGCAATAAAACCACCGTCGCGTTTTAAAACCGGCAACTCGCTCGCTAGCGCTCTGCCAAGGGTTTTAATCAAAACGTCATGGCCGCCCAGGGTTGAAAGCGCCGCCTTGAGCTCGCTTGGGGTTTCGCCTTCCAGCTTATTGCCGGGTCCGTTGAAAAGCTTATTGATCTGGGCCGCTGCCATTAAGCCATCGCGGATTGCGCCTAAATCCCGGGGCCCGCCACGGCCCAAACTAAGCCGGGTAAGGGCCCGTTCCAAATCCGGAGCACTTCTAAGCGCTTTTCTGATTTTCTCCGCGGTAAATGAATTGGCTAGAAAAAACTCCACCGAATCGAGACGCGCATTTATCGCCTTTTTATCGGTCAACGGCCCCAAAAGCCGCGAAGATAAAAGCCTGCTGCCAGTCCCCGTCACGGTCCGGTCCAGAACTGATAACAAGCTGCCTTTGGCATCCCCGGACAGGGTCTTTGTCAGCTCTAAGTTTTTCCGGGTTGCCATATCGATAATCATCGCTGCCGCCGGATCAAGTTTCTCCAGGGGTTTTAAATTTGGCACCAGACCCTTTTGGGTTTCCCGAACATAACCCAAAAGCGCCCCGGCGGCGGCCAAATCAGCGCGGCTAAAAGCGCCAAAGCCATCCAGGGTTTTAACCCCGTAAACCTCCCTCAAAAGCGCCCCGCCCTCCATGCTGTCAAAATAAAAGTCTTCGATGGGCATCACCTGGTCGGCCCAGGGGCGAAGAATTGCTGCCTTGTCTCCATCTTCCAAAAACTTGCCCGAGACCAGAATTTCGCCGGGGTTAAACCGGGTCAGTTCGCCATCCAGGGTATCTTCCGCCACCGGCATGACCGAAAAATCGCCGGTCGACATATCGGTAATACTAAGCGAAAGCCTGCCTTCGGCCTGGGCCAGGGCAGCCAGAAAATTGTGCCGCCGGGCATCAAGCAAATTATCTTCGGTTAAGGTTCCCGGCGTAACCAGCCTGACGACCTCGCGCTTGACCACAGCTTTGGCGCCGCGTTTTTTAGCCTCGGCCGGGTCCTCAACCTGCTCACAGACCGCAACCCGAAACCCCTTTCGAATGAGCCTTGATAAATAGGTATCAGCGGCATGAACCGGCACCCCGCACATCGGGATATCTTCGCCGTTGTGGCGGCCACGTTTGGTCAGCGTAATATCAAGCGCCGCCGCTGCCTTTTTGGCATCGTCAAAAAACAGCTCGTAAAAATCGCCCATGCGATAAAACAGCAGGCAATCTTCATTTTCTGCTTTAATTTTCAGAAACTGGGTCATCATTGGCGTAACGCCAGACCGTTTGGTTTTATTTTGAGTTGCCTTATCCATAGCCCTTCGAGTATCCCCGCTCCTTTAACCCCCTTGGCCTTCAAATCCCTTGACAATAGGCGGTTTTACGCAATAGGCCTCTACTTCTGCCCTGGCAGGGGGTGTAAAACTGGAAATCAGTAAAAAACCCAAGTGGCAACAGATTAGCCCAAGGGGGTTCGCTTTTAAAGCGATAAGGGAGTTTTCGTGGCCAAAAAGTCGAACAAGTTCAGCGATCAGGAAGCCTTAAGTTTTCACAGCCGGGGCCGCCCGGGGAAAATTGAAATTAATGCCACCAAACCGATGGCCACCCAGCGTGATTTAGCCCTGGCCTATTCCCCCGGGGTTGCGATCCCGGTTCAGGCCATCGCCGATAACCCGGAATGCGTTTATGATTACACCGCCAAGGGCAATCTGGTGGCCGTGATTTCCAATGGTTCAGCCATTCTTGGCATGGGCAACCTGGGACCCCTGGCTTCAAAACCGGTGATGGAGGGCAAGGCGGTCTTGTTTAAGCGTTTTGCTGATGTTGATGGCATTGATCTGGAAATAGACGCCACCGATGTTGAAACTTTTGTCAATTGCGTGCGGCCATTAGCCCCTTCGTTTGGCGGCATTAACCTTGAAGACATCAAGGCCCCTGAGTGTTTTATCATTGAACAGCAACTTAGAGAAACCATGAACATCCCGGTTTTTCATGATGACCAGCACGGCACCGCGATCATTACCGCTGCGGGATTTATCAACGCGCTGGATCTTACCAAACGGAATATCAAACGCACCAAAGTTGTCATGAATGGTGCCGGCGCGGCTTCAATTGCCTGTGCTGAGCTGATCAAGGCCATGGGCCTACCCCACAAGAACCTGATCATGTGCGATTCCAAGGGGGTTATTTATGAGGGCCGCGCTGAGGGCATGAACCAGTGGAAATCTGCCCATGCTGCCAAGACCAAATGCCGGACCCTGGGGGAAGCCATGAAAGGCGCGGATGTTTTCATCGGCCTTTCGGTCAAGGGCGCGGTTGATCAGAAAATGGTTAAAAGCATGGCCAGAAAACCGATTATTTTTGCGATGGCAAACCCCGACCCGGAAATTACCCCCGAAGAGATTAAAGAGATTAGAAAAGATGCCATCATCGCCACCGGGCGTTCAGACTATCCAAACCAGGTTAATAACGTATTAGGCTTTCCTTATATTTTCCGGGGGGCGCTGGATGTCCGGGCACGGGCAATAAACGATGAAATGAAAATCGCCGCTGCAAAAGCACTCGCCAACCTGGCCCGCGAAGAGGTCCACGACGAAGTGTCCTCAGCCTACGCCGGGTATCGCCACAGTTACGGCAAGGATTATATTATCCCGGCCCCGTTTGACCCCAGATTAATTGAACACATTCCCTGCGCGGTCGCCAAAGCGGCAATGGATTCGGGTGTTGCCAGGAAAGATATTGAGGACTTTGATGAATACCGGGTCCAGCTTTCGGGCCGCCTGAACCCCACTGTTGGCACTTTATCCAGAATGTTCATTGAGCTTGCCAAAAACCCCAAACGGGTGGTTTTTGCCGAAGCCGAGCAAGAACGCATGATCCGCGCGGCGCTGAATTTCAAAACCTCGGGCTACGGCACCCCGATCCTTGTGGGTCGTGAAAATGTTGTCCGCGAAAAATTAAAAGAAGCCGGAGTTGAAGACCTTGATGGCATTGAAATCCACAACGCCAAAACCAGTGATTGCAATCATGAATTTAACGAATTTTTGTACGAGCGCCTGAAACGCAAAGGCTATCTCAAGCGCGATATCAGACGTTTAGTCAACAACGACCGAAACGTTTTTGGCGCCTGCCTGGTGCAATGCGGGTATGCCGATGCCATGGTTACGGGGATTACTCGCCATTACTGGAAGGCGCTTAGAAAAGTCCTGCTTGTGATCGACCCCAAAGAAGATTCCAAACCCTTTGCGTTGTCCGCTGTGGTCACCAGAAACAAAACCGTTTTCATTGCCGATACCGCGGTGAACGATAATCCTAAGGCAGACGAATTGGCTGAAATTGCCATGCAAAGCGCGGGCATTGTCAGGATTTTGGGGCAAACCCCCAGAGTTGCCTTCCTGTCCTATTCAAACTTTGGCAACCCGACCCGGCCGATGACCAAACATATGCACGAGGCCGTGGAAATTTTAGAGAGCAAAAACCCGGATTTCGAATTCGAGGGGGAAATGATGGCCGATGTCGCCCTAAACCCGGATATGGCCGCCCACTATCCTTTCAGCCGATTGACCGGCCCGGCAAATATTTTAATTATGCCGGGGCTTCATTCGGCCAATATCTCCTATAAACTTTTGGCTGAACTTGGCGGCGGGCGGGTTATTGGGCCAATTTTATGGGGTCTCAAAAAATCGGTGCAGATTACCCGGATGAGCTCAACCTCAACCGACATCCTCAATATGGCCGGCCTTGCCGCGATCGGCTCCTTATCAGAAGAAGAGGCCTTCTTCCCGGGGTTTTAGGGTCTGGCCTCTAGGTGAAAACTTTCCGGTCGGTTTCCCTGGCATCGTAGTATCTCATCATAAACAAAAGAATGAGGCCGGGTATCGCCGCAACCATTGTCAGGATAAAGAAAGACGCCCAGCCGAATTGCTCGGCAAGAGCCCCCGAACCCGTTGAAAGAAGCGTTCTTGAGATGGCAAAAAGGGAGGAAAAAAGCGCATACTGGGTTGCGGTATATTTAACATTACAAAGGATTGACAGATAAGCGATAAAGACCGCGGTGCCCATGCCGCTGGCCAGGTTTTCTGCGGCAATGGTGCCCGCCAATAATTCCAGATTATGGCCAACATGGGCTTGAATAACAAACATCGTGGTTGAGCCAATCTGAACCGCAAAGCTGATAAGAAGCGCCTTGAACAAGCTGACCTTGGCCAATAAAAACCCGCCCAGACCAAGACCGCCCATGGTCGCCCAAAAGCCAAATAGTTTTGAAATATTTGCAATTTCAATTTTGGTAAAACCAAGGTCGATTAAAAAAGGATTGGTCATGGTGCCGACCAGCGCATCGCCTAATTTAAAAAGCGTAATGAACAGCAATATTGCAATCCAGCCCTTGCGCTTAATAAAGTCGGCAAAGGGGCTGATCACTGCCCGCTCAATTAAAGCAAAAACTTTTTTTGGCCGATCTTTTTCTGCGACCAAAGAAGCTTCTGGTTCTTTGGATAAAAGGGTGGCTAAGGTCCCGACAAGAATGAGCCCTGCCATGGCAATGTAGGTCACACTCCAGGAGTAAAATGTAGCTATGTAAAGGGCGCCCGCGCCAGAGGCCAACATGCCAATTCTGTAACCGTAAACATAACTGGCTGCGCCTGCGGCTTGTTCCTCTTTTTCAAGTTTTTCAATTCGAAAAGCATCAATGACTATGTCCTGGGTTGCCGAAAAGAAGGCAACCATCAAGGCCATTATGGCCGTAATTAGCGGATTAATATCGGGCGCAGAAAAGC